>CAYXQX010000049.1:0-13844 GCA_964467485.1 uncultured Porphyromonadaceae bacterium
TTCTTGCGGCATCAGCTAATGATTTTATTCTACCATGATACAAGAAACCATTTCGGTCGAAGACAACTGAGCTAATACCTTTTTCAAGGGCTTTCTCAGCAATACGATTTCCAACCAGTTTGGCCTGTTCATTTTTATTTATCCCTGTTTTTTGGGCAATTTCCTTTTCAAGACTGGAAGCAGCAACTACTGTATTTCCGGTAAGGTCATCAATTACCTGTATAGAGATATGGCGATTACTTCTATAAACCGACAGACGTGGACACTCAGTGGTCCCAACCAGGTTTTTCCTGATTCTCTTCTTTATTTTGAATCTGCGATCACGCTTTGATAAAGCCATTTTATTCTTCTTTTCTTAATTATCTTTAAAAATCCATTATTACGCCGTAGCACCGGCCTTACCAGCCTTACGACGAATCTCTTCACCAACAAATTTGATACCCTTTCCTTTATACGGTTCGGGTGGTCTTAATGACCGTATCTTGGCAGCAACTTGTCCTATAAGTTGCTTATCAGTCGACTTAAGAGTAATAATAGGATTAGCCCTTCTCGCAGTAACTGCTTCCGCGTTTATCTCTGGAGAAAGTTGCATAAAAATTGGATGTGAATAACCAAGATTCAGTTCCAACATTTGTCCTACTATACTAGCTTTGTAACCCACGCCGACCAATTCCTGTTTGATTTCATATCCTTTGGAAACACCTTCCATCATATTTGAAATCAATGAACGATACAAACCATGGATCGACCTGTGTCTTTTACTATCTGTTGGACGCTCAACTGTAAGGATTCCATCCTCAATCTTGATCTTCAGATCAGGATCCACCTTCTGAGTTAAAACACCCAGAGCCCCTTTGACCTCGACAGAATTATCGTCTTGAACCTGGACGGTAACCCCCTCAGGTATGCTTATCGGTAATTTACCTATTCGTGACATTGAAATAAATATTTTTTAATAGACGTAACACAAAACTTCACCCCCTATTTTTTCTCTTCGGGCCTCTTTATTGGTCATTACTCCTCTAGATGTTGAGAGGATAGCAATACCCAGACCGTTAAGAACACGGGGCATACTTTCTACATTCGCGTACTTGCGCAATCCAGGTTTACTAATTCTCTGAATCGCTTTGATAGCCGGTGCTTTTGACACAGGATGGTATTTCAAAGCTATCTTGATAATTCCCTGTTTGGAATCATCTTCGAATTTGTAACTCAAGATATATCCTTTCTCAAAAAGGATCTTAGTAATCTCCTTCTTCAGATTGGAAGCAGGTATTTCAACCACTTTATGTTTCGCCATAATGGCGTTACGTACGCGGGTCATATAATCTGCAATTGGATCAGTCATTGTTGTATTAAATTAATATTACCAACTTGCTTTTTTAACTCCAGGAATCAAACCTGAGGAAGCCATCGACCGGAAAGTTATCCGGCTGACACCAAACTGACGCATATAACCCTTTGGTCGGCCAGTAAGGCTACAACGGTTATGCAGGCGAACAGCCGAAGAATTTTTAGGAAGCTTATTCAGCCCCACATAATCTCCTTCAGCCTTTAATTTAGCCCGCTTGTCAGCGTATTTTTCCACTAGTTTTTGCCGTTTTACTTCACGGGCTTTCATGGATTCTTTAGCCATAACTACTTCTTATTAATATTTTTAAAAGGTAAGCCGAATTTCTTCAGCAGTGCCAGTCCTTCTTCATCACTTTTAGCTGTGGTTACAAAAGAAACCTCCAGTCCAATGATAGAATGAATCTTATCGATATCAATTTCCGGGAAGATTATCTGCTCAGTAATTCCGAGCGTATAATTTCCACGTCCATCAAACTTTGCAGTAATTCCGTTGAAGTCACGTATACGCGGCAGAGCCACAGATATTAGTCTTTCAAGGAATTCATACATTTTATCTCTACGAAGAGTAACCTTAACGCCAATTGGCATTTTCTTACGTAGTTTGAAATTTGAAATATCCTTCTTAGAAAGAGTTTGAATAGCTTTTTGTCCGGCAATAGCAGTTAATTCATTTTGAGCAACCTCAATTAGTTTCTTATCTGCAATAGCTTTGCCTACGCCTTGGTTAAGAACAATTTTCTCTAAACGAGGAACTTGCATAACTGACTTGTAGCTAAACTCTTTCATTAGCTCAGGAGTTAATTCCTCCTGATATTTTTTCTTTAGGCTTGGTGTGTATTCCATTACTTGATTTCCTCTCCAGATTTTTTAGCAAATCGCACCAGTTTTCCCTGATCATTCAATCTTCTTCCCAGTCTGGTTGGCTTACCGTTAGTCGGATCAACTAGCATTAGGTTAGAAATATGAATAGAAGCTTCAGTTTTCAATATCCCGCCTTGTGGGTTATCCTGATTAGGTTTCGTATGCTTGGATGCCATATTCACACCTTCCACAATAGCTCTGTCCTTGGCCCTGATAACTTCCAGTACCCGTCCTTGCTGACCTTTAGAATTGCCTGCCGTTACAATAACGGTGTCACCTTTTTTGATATGTAACTTTTTCTGCATTATCCCTGTTTTTCCTCTTACAATACTTCAGGAGCCAATGAAACGATTTTCATATAATGCTCCCTTAATTCTCTGGCGACAGGTCCAAAAATTCTTGTTCCACGAATCTCGCCTGCAGCATTTAGCAACACACAAGCATTATCGTCGAATCGTATATAGGAACCATCCTGTCTGCGTATTTCCTTTTTTGTTCTGACAACTACTGCACGAGTTACTGTACCTTTTTTCAGTTCACCACCTGGGGTAGCTGATTTTACAGTAACTACAATGTTGTCACCAATTGAGGCATACCGTTTTCCGGTGCCGCCAAGAACGCGGATACACAGCACTTCTTTTCCGCCGCTGTTATCTGCTACCAACAATCTGCTTTCTTGCTGTATCATGGTTACTTAACCTTTTCAATAATTTCCACTAATCTCCAGTTCTTATTCTTGCTCAATGGGCGGGTCTCCATTATTTTGACCAAATCGCCCTCATCACAAGTGTTCTCAGCATCATGAGCAGTGAACTTTGTAGTTTTGTTTACGAACTTGCCATAAATAGGATGTTTCACTTTTCTTTTGACAGCCACAACAATGGATTTTTCCATTTTGCTACTAGTAACGATCCCAATTCGTTCTTTCCTAAGGTTTCTCTTACCTTCCATGCTTATTATTCGCTTTTCTGATTTTCACTATTGGGTCTTTTACTCAATTCTGTTTTCAAGCGGGCAATTAGCCTACGTGAATAACGGATTTGCATAGGATTATCCAGAGGGGACACCGTGTGGTTCATTTTCATCCTTTCAAGGTTAACCACCTCTGTATCTAGCCGTTCCTCCAGCTCATTGCTGGCTAATTCGCGAATTTCAGACGTTTTCATTATTCGATATTTGAACTTTCAACATAATCAGGCCGGACAACAAACTTTGTCTTTACCGGCAACTTTTGTGCAGCTAATCTCATTGCTTCACGGGCAATCTCCAAAGGCACACCTTCTGCCTCAAAGAGTATTCTACCAGGATTAACTCTAGCGACGAATCCAGCTGGAGCACCTTTACCTTTACCCATACGTACCTCTGCAGGTTTACTTGTAATGGGTTTATCAGGAAACACTCTAATCCAGATCTGGCCCTGACGCTGCATATAACGTGTAACAGCAACACGAGCAGCTTCAATCTGCCTACCTGTCATCCAGGTTCTTTCAAGCGACTTAATTCCAAAAGATCCGAAAGCCAATTGATGGCCTCGTTGAGCATTGCCTTTCATGACGCCCTTTTGCTGTCTCCTGAACTTTGTCTTTCTCGGTTGTAACATGATATTATCTCTTTAACCGAAGATTATCCTCTTCTTTTCTTAAATCCTTTTTTCGTATTCTTGGCTCCTACGTTAGGAGAAAGATCACGCTTACCGTAAACTTCACCCTTACATATCCAGACTTTTATACCGGTAGAACCAACTTTAGTATGTGCTTCAGCCAATGCATAGTCAATATCGGCACGAAGTGTATGAAGGGGTGTACGCCCTTCCTTATACATCTCTGCCCTAGCCATTTCAGCTCCATTAAGTCGTCCTGAAATCTGCACTTTGATACCTTCAGCTCCCATTCTCATGGTAGATGCAATAGCCATCTTTATTGCTCTTCGATAAGCAATACGACCTTCAACCTGACGAGCAATATTATTTGCTACAATCATGGCATCGAGTTCAGGCCTTTTGATCTCGTAGATGTTGATTTGAACTTCTTTTTTGGTAATCTTCTTTAATTCTTCTTTCAGCTTGTCAACCTCCTGGCCGCCTTTACCAATAATAATACCCGGACGGGCAGTATGAACGGTAATAGTTATAAGCTTCAATGTACGCTCAATAATAATTTTTGAGATACTTGCCTTTGCCAGACGTGCATTCAGATATTCGCGTATCTTATGATCCTCAACCAATTTTTCGCCAAAATCTTTGCCTCCAAACCAGTTTGAATCCCATCCATTGATGATACCCAGACGATTGCTGATAGGATTTACTTTCTGTCCCATTTATGCCTCAGTTTTTTCTTCTTGTTTTTGACTATCCAGATATAAAGTAACGTGGTTCGAACGTTTCCTGATTCTATGCGCCCGCCCCTGAGGTGCTGGACGCAAACGTTTCAGGACTCTACCCGAATCCACAAATACTTCTTTAATATACAAATTAGTATCCTCAATTCGTACACCTTCATTTTTAGCCTGCCAGTTAGCAATTGCGGACATTAGAAGTTTTTCCAGTTTCATACTGGCTTCTTTAGGATGAAAGTGAAGCATATTCAATGCTTTATTCACTTCATGACCACGTACCATATCGGCTACCAAGCGCATTTTTCGGGGTGAGGTAGGATTATTTCGCAAAGTAGCGAAATATTCAGTCTTCCTCTCCTCCTTTACACTTGTTGCTATTTCATGCTTTCTAGAACCCATTTTCAGTATGCTTTACTTTTTTCAATATTGCTTTTTCTCACTTGGGTTATCTCTTATTACCTGCATGACCCCTAAAGATCCTAGTTGGAGCAAACTCTCCAAGTTTGTGACCTACCATATTCTCGGTAATATATACCGGAATAAATTTATTACCGTTATGCACAGCAATTGTGTGACCAACAAACTCAGGTGGAATAACTGAGCGTCTTGCCCAGGTTTTCACAACCGACTTTTTGCCTGATTCAGACATAGCCAGAACCTTTTTCTCAAGCTTTGGTTCTATAAAGGGACCTTTTTTCAGTGATCGGCTCATAATCTCGCAGAATTACTGTATTACTTACGTTTTTCGAGAATAAATTTATTTGATGCTTTCTTTTTGGAGCGGGTCTTGTATCCTTTTGCAAGAACACCATTCCTTGAACGAGGATGTCCACCAGATGAACGGCCTTCACCACCACCCATTGGGTGATCAACCGGGTTCATAGCAACACCACGCACACGAGGACGTCGGCCCATCCATCTTGAGCGGCCGGCTTTTCCAGAACGCTCCAGACCATGATCTGAATTTGAAACTGTTCCAACAGTAGCACGACAGGCAACAAGGATCAACCTTGATTCGCCAGAAGGCATTTTCAAAATTGCATATTTACCTTCTCTGGAAACCAGTTGAGCAAATGTGCCAGCACTTCTAGCCATAATAGCACCTGCTCCTGGACGAAGTTCAATATTATGAACAACCGTTCCAAGAGGAATTTCGCCTAATGGAAGGCAATTACCTACTTCAGGGGCTACCCCTTTTCCAGAAACTACTTCCTGACCAACGATTAACCCGGTAGGAGCAACTATATATCTCTTTTCACCGTCTGCATAATTAAGCAAAGCAATACGTGCCGTACGATTAGGATCATACTCGATACTTGCAACTTTTGCAATGATACCGTCCTTCTCCCTTTTAAAGTCGATAACACGATAGCGGCGCTTATGTCCTCCACCAACATTACGGATGGTCATGCGGCCTTTACTGTTACGGCCACCACTCCTCTTCATGGGCTTCAGCAATGACTTTTCAGGAGTTGCTTTTGTTATCTCCTCAAAAGTGCTAATGACTTTCGTCCTTTGCCCTGGAGTAATTGGTTTAAATTTTCTTACTGCCATTTTCTATGCTAGATATTGCTGTAAAAATCAATTTTTTCACCCTCTGCCAGGGTTACTAATGCCTTTTTGTATGATGGAGATTTGCCTTGGATTACACCAGCACGAGAAAAACGCGACTTGGCTTTTCCTCCATAACGCATTGTATTAATATTAACAACACTTACTTCATACGTTTCTTCAATCTCCTTTTTAATTTGGATCTTGTTCGCCGTTTTATCCACGATAAAACCGAATTGATTCCGGATTTCACCGAGATCGGTCATTTTTTCTGTAACGATAGGTTTTATTAAAACACTCATGATAAACAGTTCTTAGTATCCAAAATTCTGTTCTATAACTCCAACTGAACTCTCAACAAATGCAAGTTTAGCAGCATTTAATATATCGTATGTACTTAACTCTGAAGCCGTTACAATCTTTACATCCGACAAATTTCGAGAGGACAAATATACGTTTTTATTTGGTTCATTTAAAACCAAAAGAACTTTTTTCTCGTTAATCTTCAGATTTTGCTGCAAAGACACCATGTTTTTGGTCTTTACCTCTTCAAAATTAAAGTTCTCAACTACCAGAATATCACCGTCTTTAGCCTTATAAGTAAGAGCCGATTTACGTGCCAGTTGTTTAACTTTTTTATTCAATTTGAAGTGATAATCACGCACCCTGGGTCCAAAAGCACGTCCGCCACCTCGAAAGATAGGTGACTTTATAGAACCTGCACGTGCAGTACCGGTTCCTTTTTGTCTTTTTATCTTTCGGGTAGAACCGTGTATTTCGGCTCTTTCCTTAGATTTATGCGTCCCCTGCCTGTTATTAGCAAGGAATTGCTTTACGTCAAGATAGATTGCATGATCATTAGGCTCAACAGCATAAATATCATCCAACAATTCAACACTTCGTCCTGACTCTTCTCCGCTTGTAGTATATACAGGTATTTTCATCTCTGTTTTTATTTATTCAAAGGTTCTTTGTACTACTTTTCAATAACTACGTATGAACCCTTGGCTCCAGGGATTGACCCCTTTAAAATCATCAAATTGTGTTCAGGCACAAGCTTCAGGATCCTAAGGCTGAGTTGCTTAACAGCATCTCCACCTGTACGTCCGGCCATCCTCATACCTTTGAAAACACGGCTAGGATAGGACGAAGCACCTAAAGAACCAGGAGCTCTTAAACGGTTATGTTGACCGTGGGTGGCATCATTGACACCTTTAAATCCATAGCGCTTAACAACACCTTGGAACCCTTTACCTTTTGAGGTACCGGTAACATCAACCCATCTATCTTTATTAAATGTCTCTACGGTAATTACATCTCCAAGATTAACTGTTTCACCAGGATCCAGGTCAAACTCCGCCAATTTACGCTTGGGGGTTGTCCCGGCCTTTTTAAAATGTCCGATCATAGCACGGGTAGCATTCTTCTCCTTCATATCTTCGTATGCTATCTGAGCTGCTTCGTAACCATCTTTTTCGGCAGTTTTTATCTGGGTAACTACACAAGGGCCTACTTCTATTACGGTGCATGGAACATTTTTTCCATTGTCATCGAATACTGAAGTCATCCCAACTTTTTTCCCAATTAAGCCTTTCATTTTTCTACTCGTTAGAATTAGACTTTAATTTCAACTTCCACTCCACTAGGTAATTCCAGTTTCATTAGGGCATCAATAGTTTTTGCCGTAGAACTGTAAATATCGATCAGTCTCTTATATGAAGAAAGCTGAAACTGTTCCCTAGATTTTTTATTCACAAATGTCGATCTCAATACGGTAAAAATCCTTTTGTGGGTTGGCAACGGAATAGGGCCACTAACCACAGCACCGGTAGTTTTAACCGTCTTAACGATCTTCTCAGCAGACTTATCCACCAGATTATGATCGTACGATTTCAACTTAATTCTAATTTTCTGACTCATCAGTTATTATTTTAACTACAATAATTCAACTCTTCCAAAAACTTTTCTCAAAACACTTAAGGCAATTTCCCTAGGCACAATTGCATAGTGGGAAACCTCCCTTGTTGATATAGCACGTCCGGATGTAAGAGATCGAAGAATGGTAACATATCCAAATTGTTCTGCTAGTGGTACCATTGCTTTAATAATTCTTGATCCTGATTTTGATTCCATCCCGTCAACCTGTCCTCTTCTTTTATTCAAATCAGCGATAATCTCACCCATATATTCTTCCGGGGCATTAATTTCGGTACTCATAATAGGCTCCATAAGGTTGGGGCCAGCTTTTTCACCAATACTTTTAAATGCTTTTTGGGCAGCCACTTCAAAAGCTAATTCATCTGAATCAGTCTGATGAAAAGATGCATCGAGCAAGGTAACTTTCATATTCACCATTGGAAAACCGGCCAAAATGCCAGAATTAATAGCTTTTGAAAACCCTTTTTCGACAGCTGCAACAAATCTTTTAGGAATTTTATCCTGATGGATATTTGATTCGAAATCCAAACCTTTAACATCATCGTCTGCCGGACCGGCCTCAACGGTAATGTCTGCAAAAAGCGATTTTCCAGTTACTTCGTTTTCAAATATTTCCTGATGGATAACTGTTTTGCTGAAAGCTTCTTTATAAGCGACCTGAGGTTGTCCCTGACTAATTTCAAGTTTGAATTCCCTCTTAAGTCTGTCGATAAACACCTCAAGATGAAGTTCGCCCATTCCACTAATAATAGTTTGGCCTGATTCATCATCCACCTTTACTTGAAAGGTTGGATCTTCATCGACCAGTTTTTCGAGGGCCTCTGATAGTTTCTCTATTTCCTCTTGGGATCTTGCTTCAACAGCAACCCCAATAACCGGGTCGGGAAAATCGATTGTCTCTAGTAATATTTTTTTATGATCGTCACTAAGGGTATCACCAGTCTTGATGTTTTTAAACCCTACGATCGCACAAATATCACCAGCTTCAACCTGGTCCTTCGGATTCTGCTTATTGGCATGCATCTGATATATCCGGTTTATTCTTTCTTTTCTTTCGGTTCGCATGTTATAAACAGAGGCTCCCGATTTTATTTGCCCGGAATAGACCCTGATGAAAGCCAAACGGCCAACGAAAGGGTCAGTTGCAATTTTAAAGGCTATTGCTGATAGAGGAGCTTGTGGATCCGGCTCTCTTTGGACATTTTGTCCTGAGCGCGGATCAAACCCTGTAACCGCTCCAACATCGAGCGGACTGGGCAAATAAGCAGCAATTGCATCAAGCAGAGGCTGCACCCCTTTATTCTTAAAAGCAGAACCACATAAGACAGGAATAATATCCCGCTTGAGGGTAGCTTTTCGAATAGCCTTTTGAATTTCTTCAATTTGGATGGTTTCCCGGTTATCAAAATACTTTTCTAACAGGGCATCATCAGTTTCACATATAGATTCGAACAATTTCTCTCTCCACTCTTCAGCAAGTTCTTGTAAATCCTCTGGTATATCACCAGTTTCAAAAATCAGACCGTTCTTGTCATCACCTGACCAGGTTACAGCCTTATTGTTTAAAAGATCTACAACACCTTTGAATTCACCTTCTGAACCTATTGGAATCTGCAGTGCAAGTGGGTTAGCTCCAAGTTTTTTTTCAATTTGAGTAAGAACAGAAAAAAAATCTGATCCAACTCTGTCAAGTTTATTGACGAAGGCAATTCTTGGAACATTATACCGGTCGGCCTGATGCCATACTGTTTCTGATTGGGGTTCTACCCCTCCCACTCCACAGAAAACAGCAACCGCACCATCCAGTACTCTAAGGGACCTTTCAACCTCCACCGTAAAATCCACATGTCCGGGAGTATCAATAATATTTATTTTATATTCCTGATCTTTAAATTTCCAAAATGCAGTGGTAGCAGCTGAGGTAATTGTTATCCCTCTCTCTTGCTCCTGGACCATCCAGTCCATTGTAGCAGCACCGTCATGAACCTCCCCCACTTTGTGGTTAATACCCGTGTAATATAAGATCCGCTCAGTAGTTGTTGTTTTTCCAGCATCTATGTGAGCCATGATCCCGATATTTCGGGTATGAGAAAGATTCTGTGCCATATCAATCTGTCAAAGAACTACTAAAACCGGAAATGTGCAAATGCCCGGTTCGCTTCAGCCATGCGATGGGTGTCTTCCTTACGTTTGTAAGCTCCACCTTCTTCTTTGTAGGCTGCAATAATCTCGGCCGCCAATTTTTCGCCCATTGAGCGGCCAGCACGTTTCCGTGCGAATTCAATCAGGTGCTTATTCCCAATTGAGATCTTTCTGTCTGGTCTGATCTCCATCGGTACCTGAAAGGTTGCCCCACCAACTCGACGGGACTTTACTTCCACTCCGGGAGTAATATTTTCTAGTGCTTTTTTCCAAATCTCTAAAGGTGTGGATTCAATATCTTTCGTCCTTGTCTCCACTGTATCAAGAGCCTCATAAAAGATCTGAAAACACTTGCTCTTCTTTCCGTCGAGCATCATGTCGTTAACAAACCTGGTTACCCTGGTATCACCGTATTTAGGATCGGGTAATAAAATTCTCTTCTTTGGTTTTGCCTTTCTCATGGATCTCTAATTTCTATAAACCACCTTTATTTCTTTGGCCTTTTAGTGCCATACTTTGAACGTCTCTGGGTTCTGCCATCAACACCAGCAGCATCTAATGTTCCGCGTACCATATGGTAGCGAACCCCTGGTAAATCTTTAACACGACCTCCTCTTACTAAAACAATTGAGTGCTCCTGAAGGTTATGGCCTTCACCAGGAATATATACATTAACTTCCTTCTGATTAGTCAGCCTCACTCTTGCAACTTTTCTCATTGCTGAGTTTGGTTTCTTTGGAGTAGTTGTGTAAACTCTCACACAAACTCCTCTCCTTTGAGGACATGAATCAAGGGCAGGAGCCTTGCTCTTATCGACATTTTTCTTTCTGCCTTTCCTGACTAACTGCTGAATTGTAGGCATATAGCTAGTATTTTTATTACAATTTGTTTATAAAATCGGTGTGCAAAGGTATTTAAATATTTTAAAAAAAAGAATTTTCTTTAACTTATTTCAAACAAATCGCCTGAGTCATTGCACTACAGCATGAACAAGCACAAAAAATAAAGGAACTCGTTAAAGCTCCTTTATTTTAAAATACCCTAAATCCTGTTACGGATACTTGATAATAAAAATTGTTTCATTTGGTATTGAGCCAGGCCCCCCATCAGAAAGTGCCATAATAGATACTGAAGTGGATGTAATTGCACTGGTGTCGAGAGTTAATCTGACTTCAAAATCATTAACTACTCCCAAATGCTTCAATTTCACCTGATACATGGCAATGCTTTTCCCCTTTCTGCACTTCCTAACTCTGACATCAGAAATAATAGTCCCATCTCCAAGGAGTATATCAACAGAAATAACAGGTATATCAATACAAGTGTCCTCCGTTTCAATGAAGAATGTCAACCCATCCCATATACCATCATGGTTTGTATCAACAACCCGACCCTTTAAAACTTCAAAAAACTCATTATTAATGTCATATGGATTAGCTTGGGCAATAAGCCCTAACATAATAGTTAAAAATAAGGCAATAGTGGTTCTTTTCATAATCCTATTTTCATTAAAAAATAAATTGGAATAACATCATGCTTTCCTTCAGGTTATTTCGCTGCAATGTTAGCCAAAGTTAGTCTATTTTTTGTTTTTTTAACAATTCAAGCTCAAACATTTATATCGGAATGATCTAAAAATTAGATAGTTTTATGAAAAATTCAGGAGAATACTGGTGAAAATTTTAACTCTAATTAAGCCGTGTAAAAAGTCGGCACATATAATATTGTGTATGGCGCTGGTATTGATTTCACCTTTCCCAAAAACATCGGGTCAGAATTCTATCCCTTTAATTGAGTCTGGAGTATCATTTTACTTATCAGGCGATTTCGATAGCTGTTTGTTTGAACTTTTGGATTACTATAGCACAAATGATCTATTAACTAATAAGGAACGCCTTTCTCTTTTATCCAGAGCATCCCTTATTGCAGCATGGTATGGAAACAAACAAATTGCTGACATTACATCAATCGATGCCGACTCATTGGAAGGAGCAGGAATCGTGCCTGACTCCATCGCCAAAGCTGACAAGTTTTTTCTACAAGCGATACGAGAATACGACAAATCAGACCTTACAAAAGCGGCTGAATTATTGCTCCACTCAGCACAACTAAGAAATGTAAGCAACAAATTTGAAAGAGCCATTCTTGCTGACACATATGGATTTCATGGGTGGGTATATAAATCTCTTAATGATTATGCAAAAGCCATAGGATATTATACCAAAGCTATTGCAATAGACAGAGAACTTAACAGAACATCAATAATGGCCAGTGAACTAACTGAGCTGGCTAGCACACGCATGGCCTTTGAACCAAACGACCAACGTATTGATTCTGAATTAGAAGAGGCCTTGGGCATTTATATCAAAGATAGTAATTATCCCTACCTGGCAGTTGTATATAATGAATATGGAGCATTATACAGAAACAGAGGAAATCTTCCCTTAGCATTAAATTATCTTTTAAAATCAGCAAGGATAAAGGAGACGAAAAACTATACTACCAACATAGATATAACTTATAATAACATTGGGGCTTTGTATGAAAACATGAACCGCACTGATAGTTCAATTTATTACATCAGGAAGGCGATTGATATGGTTGACCCCAATAGCAAATCACTTGGCCAGTATTATTACAATCTTGGAAGCCGGTATGGAAAATTAGATTTACCGGATTCTGCCCTACTCTATTTCGACCTTGCCATACGAGAGCTTCTACCTGCAAATTTCACACCTCTAGATTCAAGTTTATATTCCATCGTGAACCCGCAAATGCCAGGATATTTAGCTGGAAAAGCTACTGAACTTTATAATTTTTACACGAAATCAGGAAATCTGGATTTCTTAAAAGAGAGCATCCAAACTTACGATATCGTTCTACACCAGCTTGATGCACTAAGGTTTTTATACTCATTTGAAAACAAAGCTCATGCTGTGAAAGAAAACAGAAAGTATTATTTTTTAGCACTGCAATACGCTGCAGAGTTATATAAAAACACCTTGAACCAAAATGATCTGGGAAAAGCTTTTTTGCTGGCCGGCAGATCAAAAGGACTTGTTTTCGATGAATACATGAGAGTGCATGAAGCGAGAGAATTCCTTGATATTAATTCTGATTTAATCAGGAGAGATGACAGTTTGAAAATGCTCAAAACAGTTCTCCTCCAAAAAACATACGATTTCGATCAGGTTCTGGTAGACTCTATTTCAAAGTATGAATCGGAAATATTTGACATTGACAATAAGCTTTCCCTATTGGGTATTGAAATAGAAGAAAAAAAACCGGCTTATTATCAAGCTATTCATTCAACTCAGGAATACCCTGCGAGTCTCATCAAAGAAAAGCTGGATAGTAATGAATTACTTCTGGATTTCACATGGCATAAAAATCAGATTATCATTATAGCAATTGGGGCGCAAGAATTCGAATTACACAGGATAAATGTTCTTTCTGATCTTAGAGAAACTATTGGCAGATACAGCAAATTTTTAAATGGCTGGACAAACGTAATAAGCGATCAGGAATTCAAGTCGGTATCATGGTATCTATACAAAACCTTACTCAAGCCTGTTGAATCGTTGATTAAGGAGAAAAATCTCTACATTATCCCCGATGACAGTTTGGCCCTGCTCCCTTTTGAAACTCTATTATGCAGCAAACCG
>CAYXQX010000050.1:0-13688 GCA_964467485.1 uncultured Porphyromonadaceae bacterium
TGTCTTTTAAAACCAGCCCGGAATTCTTATCAATTTTATCAATAATATTTGAGATTTTTTCACAAGAGGAAAAAAAAGCAAACATGGTCAAAAAAAGAAAACAAATTATTAGTAGGCGGAGAGTATCTTTATTATTGACAAGCATATACGAAGCTACAAAAAATCCCTATATATTTGTGTTTAATGCAAATATGTAAGAGACGCAAATATGCGTCTCTACAGATAATGTAAAATGGCGTTGGCTGTGCAGTTTTTATTTGATGAAAGTTTAACCCAATTCGCCGAGAAACCGTCGGGGAAAATGAAAGTTTTATCTTCACCTGATTTAACCTGGATTACCTCGATCAACTTGAACTCCCCATCTCCGGTGAAATCGGCTAAAAGTTCAAAGGATACTGTTTCTTTGGAATCGTGACTAAGTACTAACTCCTTCTTATCAAATCCCAACATTAGGTAAGGGTCTGATAATTCTCCCGCTTTTACATCGGAATTATACCAAGGGCCACCTGTTCCTGTGGGTTTGCCAAATCTCCAGAGGTCATCTATGGTACCAAGCCATAGTCCAGCATCTTTTTTATCATCAGGATAAAAATGTTCATTAATTTTGGCCTCAGGATTTGTTCCACTGATTACCATCATACCCCTCCAGGAGCAGAAGTCAATAATCATTCGATTATGGGTGGAGATTGGCTTTATCTTTTTAATACCGCCTGAAATGTCGCGGGGCAATTCATAGAATATTCCTCCTGCGTTCATAAGGCTCCTTTCAGTAACAAGCTCTCTTATTTTTCTTTGAGGATTAGAAGCATACCAATCATTATATACTCCTGTCCCCCAGGGTAATCTCCATTTTGTTCCTTCTTTATCAGAAAAAAATACTGAGGCTGAATCGGCACCAATAATCTCGTTTTTTGGTATCAAATTCTTTGCTCTTTGTTGGGTAGGTTCAGTGTAGGGCACTGCCTTGTAGGATAGGGCCTCATCCATGGAAAGATAATAGTCTGAATTTGGGGTGAAAATGCTCAGGTTCCTACTATCACCATCGGGACGAAGCCATCCGCCGACAACATCTCCGGATCCAACATCAGGTAGAGAATTAAAAATTGCATTATCAGAATGATCATATTCTTTTTCTGATAAATGAAGGTGAACTGAGAAGTCCTCTAAATTTGTATCTGGAGAAAATCTGATCCATTCGGTTTCCTCGTCGAGTTTAAACATGCGGTAAATGTTTTGATAGGGACCAAAGATTTCGGTTTTCCAGACTTCCCAATTATTCTCTCCTGATTTTTGGCGTTCGATTTGTAGTTTGAATGCTTTATTATTCTTGGTAGAAGCAACCAGCATCATTCTGTCAAATCCACCAACCAGAAAAGGATCTGATTCTAAGTATGCCTCAACCTCTTCATTGAGCCATAGATTTCCATAGCCATTTTTAGGGCCAAAATCGTCCAGTTGATCAGGCTTAATAAACCAGAAATTTGATTGTGGCTGGCCAACAAAATTATTATCAAAACTCGAGGCATCATCGCAGCCCATTACGAGCATCCCCTGCCATCTGGCAAAATCGGGAATTATCTTGAGATATGAAGAATGAGGCCGGATTCCTGATGTTTGTGTACTGGAAAAATCAGGAGGAAAAGCCCAAAACATACCATGCATGGTCATTAGCCAATCATCGGTGCCTATGTTTCTTATGCGTGGCCATTCTGTATGCCAGCCATGATGTCCATCGTAGGTGAAGCTTGCTTTTGGAAGACGGTATGTGTACCACTCACCATTATCCCTGACCTTCAAAATCAATGATTTATCATCCCAGCCGGTTGACCATATTGGATCATCATGATTTTTATTTCCTGATAATCCGCCCGGGCCAGTTACTTCGGTGAATTGCTTTCTTTCTATCACTTTCCAGTTGGTTCCATCCCATTCAGCAAGGCATCCTGATTCGGGTGTTGATTGCCACCTGTATTCACCATTATTGGCAACAACAAGTCTATCCTGAGAAACATAAGCTCCTTTTCCATGATAACCCGGCAACATAGGGCCGGCTATATCAGGAGGATTCATCATATTTCCATCAGCATATATTTCTTTTACCTCAAGAGTATTCACATCAACCTCATACAAGCCTTCCTCCATTGTATAGAAATACACCTTGTTGGCCGGATCATCCAGATGGCAGGTGGTTGCGGTTAGTCGACCTGGCATTTTATCAGGAGATATTACCCTTACCTCCCCATTTTCTCTAATGAAATATGGACCTATGATCAGCTGTTTTGATTCTGTATGGATCATCCTATTGGCAGGCGTTCCCCCTACACTTAGAGGATGCGACTTCATATTGCCTTTTTTGTCAATTACATACAGCTTATCAGTGCTTCCTTTCGGTTTGTGGGCCGAATAGGTGATTGCGTACAGATTATTACCCCAGGGAACAACACATCCTATCCCTGTTTCACCGGGTTTTTCTGTTTTATGGTTTTCATTAAAGACTGCCAGATGAGGATATATACCAGAGATTGAGCGCTTCTCAATATTGAGGCTTATAGTATCCTGTTTAATTTTTTGTATCACAGAATAATATGCGAACCTCAATGCCAGAACGAGGAAAATGACAATAAAAATAATACCTATGACGCGAAGTCTTTTCATCAATTCACAATAATATTCTCCAAGGAGGGAAAAACGCCATTAGTAGTTAGTTCAATAACGTAGGCATAATCGGATGGTAATTCTTCAGGCAAGCTAAGCATGATATTTCTATCAACTTCAACTTTTACGTCTCCGCCTCCCAGGATTTTTGCCTTTTTTATTTTCATGCCTTCAAGCAAGGGGAGTTGCAATAATCTGGTTTCAGTTGCCATTACATGTAAGTATACTTTCTTCCCTTTATTAGTTGAAGCCCATGCATCAGTAGGGAGCCACGGACCGCCTCTGGTGCCGTAGATTGCCTCACCGTTCACATCCAGCCAGTCACCAATCTCTTTGAGCACTTCCACCTGTCGGGGCTCTATTCGTCCATCAGGCATTGGGCCGACGTTGAGGAGGAGATTGCCGTCGCCGCCAACGGTTTTTATCAGGGTATGGATGCACTCTTTCGGGCTTTTCATTACATCATCAGGTTTCCAGGCCCATTGTTTACAAATGGTTATGCATGATTCCCATGGGAATTGATTGTTAAATGAGCCAATTCGTTGCTCCGGTGTTCCATAATCACCTGCATATTTAGCAATGCTGTCGGTCATTCCGGCCATGCCTTTAAAGCCCTTGTCAACTCGATTATTAATAAGCAATTCATCTTTCAGATCCCGACAATGTTTATATAACTCCATTCCCATCTCATGTGTCCAGGAAGCTTCCCATTGGCCGTCGAACCATATTATATTGGTATTGTAGTCAGTAATAAGTTCTTCAATCTGATTAAACAGGTATTCCTTATAAACGGCCATGTTGGATTCCTCAACCGGCCTGGGATCGTTGTAGCGTGTAGTATAGTCGGGATGCTTCCAGTCGAGTACAGAATAATAGGTCCCAAAAAGTATATCCTGATTTTCACAAGCTTGCTGCATTTCTTTAAGCAGATCGCGTTTTATTGGTGTATTCTCAATATCGTAATCGGTGTATTTGCTTGGCCATAGAGAAAAGCCGTCGTGATGCTTGGAGGTGATCACGAAATACTTCATTCCGGCATCTTTAGCTATCCTGATCCATTCCTCAGCATCAAACTTTGTTGGATTGAACTTTAGGTAAAGGCTGTCGTATTCGGAAATAGGGATTTCTCTGCCCCGCGACCATCCGATCTCAGTACCTTTGAGGGATACAGGACCCCAGTGTACGAACATTCCAAAGCGCATATCCTGAAAGTTTTGCAGCGCCTTAACATTGGTTTTAAGTTCCGGATTAGCTTCACCACCGCCCCCGGGAGGGACAGCCGTGTCTGTTTCGGACGTATTGCAGGACATTGTTAACATCAGGATAATTACTACTACCAAGGGAGAGGAAAGGCTGGCGTAGGGAGCGATGAAAATGTGGTTGAAAGTGCTAAACAGGGAAAAGATCTTTTTCATAATGACAAGGTATTAGATGTTTATGAGTATAAAGATGCAAAATATTAGGTTTTTAATTGCCACTAGTTTCAACTAGTGGTTTGAGGGTTTGTGATGTTTGTTTCTATCCACTAGCTGAAGCTAGTGGTCATTGATGATTTATTCATCGTTATTTGTTAACCCTTACTTCAGCCTCTCAATAATCGCCTTCATCTCTTCAAACTGCCTTTCCATTGATTGGAGGAGTTTGAATTGTGCTCTGGCGCGTTGGAGGTTGTGTCCTTCGTGATGGATTTTGAAGTAGTTATCGCCATCCACATGATCTGTGATGAAGCGGAGTCCAATGATGAAAGGGAAGAGTTTGCCGGCGAAGGCCAGGTGGTCAATCTCTACCTCATTTAAGGTGTCGCGGGTATACTCAAGGAAGCCTTTTGCATATGCTTCAAATAATTTGATATCCATCTCAACTTTGGAGAGGTCGGCTTCATCTTCGGCAGCGGTATTTGTGCTGGTTCTGATGCTATCGCCAAAATCATAATGCACATATCCCGGCATTACTGTATCCAGGTCGATCACGCATAATCCTTTGTCGTTCTGATCTAAAAGGACATTGTTGAATTTCGTGTCGTTATGAGTAATACGCTGAGGGATAAGGCCTTTTTGACCAAGTTTGAGGATGGTTTTCATCTCCTCTGCTCTGTCTCTCACGAATTTTATTTCATCAGGAATCTGGCTTGCACGACCAACAGGATCCCTGTGGAGGGTTTCCTCAAATGTGTCCAAACGCCATTCAATGTTGTGGAAATTTGGGATAGTCTCATTCAATGGCTTTCCTGGAAGGTCGGCCAACAGAGCCTGGAATTTGCCAAACATACTACCTCCTTCAAAGGCTTTTTCGGTTGAATCAACCAGATCGTAGCTTCTGTTATCCCATATGAAGATGTACATCCTCCAGAAATTTCCGTCTTCATCTTTATGATAGGAGCTGCCGTCCATTGTTGGAATTACCGTAAGCACTTCGCGATCAGGATTAGAACCTTCTATCTCTTCCATCTTTTTCCTGATGTGGGAGGTGACTCTTACCACATTCTCCATTAATCCGGGAACATCTTTAAACACATTATGATTCACCCTTTGCAGGATATAATCAAACTTATCATTTTCAACAGTTTCTACTTTGTAAGTATCATTGATGTGGCCTGAGCCGTAAGGAAACGCACTGGCGAAAGTCCCTTGAAATTTGAATTGCTTGCAGATGTGTTCGAGATTACTCATACTTCTTCAGTTACTCCGTTATTCGTTACTCCGTTATTCGTTACTCCGTTACTCCGTTACTCCGTTACTCCGTTATTCGTTACTCCGTTACTCCGTTATTCGTTACTCTGTTATTCGTTATTCGTCACTGTTTTTCCGTTGCTAAGAGGGGCCATTTTGGATCGGCGGTTCTGGCGGTGGCAAATATATTAATCATCTCCTTAATAATTTCAGGATGTTTATCAGCTATATTATTTTGCTCGCCTGGGTCATCAATGAGGTTATAAAGTTCAATATCAGGATTAAGATTCTTAGAAACCTTAAGCTTTACAGCTTTCCAATCGCCTTTTCTAATAGCTTGTTTACCACCACGTTCGTGAAATTCCCAGTAGAGATAATCGTGCTCTTCCTGCTTTTTATTCAGTAGGGTTGGCAGATATGAAATGCCGTCATTTTCAAGCGGATTATCTATGCCTGCGATATCTAAGGCTGTTGGCATAAAGTCCCAGAAGGCGGCTAAATGTTCTGTTGTTCCGGGTTGAATATTGCCGGGGTTCCAGGCGATAAAAGGTATCCGGATGCCTCCTTCATACAGGTCTCTTTTTATTCCCCTGTAAATGCCGTTGCTGTTGAAGAATTCGGGGTCTGCCCCTCCTTCCTGATGGGGACCGTTATCACTGGTAAAGAATACCATGGTTTTTTCTTCGAGGCCCAGTTCGGTTACCAGATCAAGTATTCTTCCAACATCACTGTCGAGTCTGGAAACCATACCGGCAAAGGTGGCCTTGGGATTTTCCTGATATCTGTAACTACCTCCTCCTTTAAAGGTTTTTTCTTCGAACATTCCCATGTATGCAGCCCTGTCTTCTTCCGGGCCCTGAACCTCAGCGTGAGGAATCGTGAAAGGGGCATACAGGAAAAATGGTTTATCCTGATTATCCGCAATAAACTGAAGACAGTGCTCCATGATTTTATCCTGACTGTAGGTTTCGAGATTGTTGTTCAGGTTTTCGGGGAATGAATCTCTCTGGTTGTTATGCCATAGGTAGGGGGTGTAATACCTGTGGGCATGACGTTGGCAGTTATAGCCATAAAACTCATCGAAGCCCGAATTGTTTGGATCAGTTGCTGTTCCCGGACCACCTAGTCCCCACTTACCAAAAATTCCTGTTGCATATCCTGTTTCCTTGAGAAGGCCAACTACAGTAACTGTACCTTCCGGCATGGGAACTTGTCCTTCTGGTTTCATGGCCCGATTGCCCCTAACCGCAGCATGGCCGGTGTGCAGACCGGTCATCAGACAGCACCTGGAAGGAGCACAAACCGTACTTCCAGAATAGTGCTGAGTGAATCGAAGACCTTCGGAAGCCATCTTATCAATGTGCGGCGTTTTGATAATCTCTTGTCCCTGAACACCTATATCGCCATAGCCAAGATCATCGGCCATGATGTAAATAATGTTAGGCTTTTCGTTTTGGCTGCATGATAGCAGTAGGGGGAAAATCAGGAATCCTAATGTTTTGAAGAATCTCATAATATTAGCTTTATAACCCCAAGTTTACCAGGGGCATAATTCATAACTCATAATTTATAATTATCTCAATTTATCGTCTCGGCATCATGGGAAGCATAGTCATCATTGAGGCCAAATTTTTTTCTGGTATCTCCTGTTGTTCAAAATCGGGACCTGACCAAAGAACCTCAAGAAATTGAGCACCCCCTGCCTGGATAAAATCCAATTCGATTCTATGCCATCCTTCACCCAGGGCTACCGCTCCGGATTTTTGAGTAGGAGCATGCCAACCGTCGTTATTGACTACTACCTTATCTTCGATTTTCAAAACTGTTCCATCATCAGATCTTGTATAGAATCGGTATACGCCCGACTTTTCAATTTTCAGATGCCCTGTCATAATCATTCCATAGCTGTCTTTACGCTCAGGTTCAGGAAAGTTAAATCCTGATGTTTCGCCTCTTTCATCTGAATCAAGTCCTGCCAATGCAGAAGTGCTCTTGTAAGAACCTTCATAGATGCTATAGCTTAATCCTTGTATCGGGGTGTCCAATTCCAGACCTGGCTGGGGAGCTTGTTTGTCGAGATTAATAGTCAGGCTTACACTTGATTGCCCCGATTTCATAACTGTTTTTACTTTGATAACGGCATTATTATCAAAAGTCAAGGGGTCGGTATAAATTAATGAGTTTTCATCAGGCTCAGTTCCATCGGTAGTATATCTGATGTCGGCTTCATCCATTGATTTATGCAGTACTATCTCTTGTTCACGAAGGAATACATAGTCGGATTCCTCAACCACCGGTGGGGGAATTCGGTAATTAACATCCATGGCATCGAGACGGGCATAATGAGCTCCCATTCTATAGGTGAATTTTTCGTAGTCTCTTAGATCCTGAGGGGTCCAAACCAGTTCGGCCAGGGCGCACATCCGGGGTAAGGCCATATACTCAACTTTTTCTGATGTGGAGATGTATTCAGTCCATACATTACCTTGAGCACCAAGGATATGCTCTGCCTCTGATGTATTTAGAGCATCAGGGGTGGGATTATAAGAATAGACTTTCTCCATTGGTAAAAATCCACCGATAGCCTTGGGTTCAGTTTTAGGGTCGCCCTGATAATAATCGAAGTACAGGAAGGGATTTGGTGTCATGATAACATCATGCTTCTGCTGGGCAGCAGCAATCCCACCTTCTTCACCACGCCATGACATGACAGTTGCATTTGGCGCCAGTCCTCCTTCAAGGATCTCATCCCAGCCAACCAGCTTTTTGTTTTTTGTAGCGAGGTATTTCCCTATTCTACTGATGAAGTATGATTGAAGTTCGTGCTCATCCTTGAGGTTTTCATCTCGGATTCTTTTCTGACAATCATCGCATTTTTCCCATCTTACTTTTGGACACTCATCACCTCCAATATGGAAATATTCAAAAGGGAACAATTCCACCACTTCATCTATTACATCCTGCAGGAAATCGAAGGTTACTTCTTTTCCTGCACAGTAAACATCTTCTGATACACCCCAGGCTGTTCTCACCTTGAATGGTCCATCTGTGCATGCTAGCTCGGGATAAGCGGCTAAAGCAGCCACAGAATGTCCCGGTAATTCAATTTCCGGCATCACATCAACAAATCTTGATGCTGCATATTCCACAACCTCCTGGATCTGGTCCTGAGTGTAGAAGCCTCCATACTTCTCTCCATTTTCCGTTTCCCTCCAGGCTCCAATTTCCGTGAGCTTTGGATATTTCTGAATCTCAATTCTCCAGCCCTGATCTTCTGTAAGGTGCCAGTGAAAAACGTTCATCTTATGCATTGCAATAAGATCGATATACTTTTTTATGAATTCCACAGGGAAGAGATGGCGACCAACATCGAGGTGCATTCCTCTCCAGGCATAACGGGGTTCATCACGGATAGTTACTATTGGTACTACCAGGTCTTTTGAGGATAATCCTTTACTCTTTGATGCTAATTTTTTAGCACTATCCACTGCTTCTTCGACACTAGATGGTGCATTGAGGTCATGTGATGAGAGTAATCTTGGACTCCCATAAACTTCTGCTGGCAACAATTGAAGCAAAGTTTGCACTCCATAAAAGATCCCCTTTGGAGTATTGGCTAAAATGGATATTCCTTTAGAAGTCACTTCCATCTCATAGGCTTCAGGATTGTCTGAAAAAATAGTTTTTCCTGCATTTAAGTATATTCCCTTGCCAGGATTTCCTTCCACATCCATAAATTCAACACTAATATCACAGCTTGCCTGTATTCTGCCGCTTAGATATTCTGCAACCGGCATAAGGTCCTTGCTTTCTTTGTCAACATAAATCATGGTTTTGGCCGGGATTCTGTATGTTCCGGATGAGATTGTTATCTCTGCCGGCTCTGGTATTATCTTCACCACAGGGCTCTGTTTGGCACAGTTTGTAAACAGGGCCAAAAGAATGACGATGAAGAAAAACAGACTTATTTTATTTATAGCTTTCTTTAACATCAGGATATATTTATTATTTGATAATTTTTGTTTTATTACTCTACAATAATCTCATCAACAAACAGATACGTTCCCTGACCCTTCCCATTATGCCAATCGGGACATACCCCGATATTATCGGCAATTACTCTGATATATCTGAAGTTTTGCATGGAGAAAGATATCTTAAAATCCTTTTTTACAGATCCTGTAGCTCTCTGATCAACATTATTATCTGTTTTACCCAGAAAGGTGAAAAACTTACCATCTTTTGATCCATATATTGACACGCTTGCCGGCATGAAGATCCATGATCTGGTATCTTGCAGACATCCGGTTGTAACAGTCTTTACAAGCATTCCTTCGCCCAGGTCGATAGTCGCAACCATGTCGTTTGCCAGAAATCCTTGCCATAGGCCATCGGTATAGTTTCTTGAACCTCGTATTCCATCAACAAGACCATATCGGCCACCTGCATTATATCGATCAGAAAATTTATTTGCATATTCAGGAGACTTTCCTGTTGCCAGATGAACATTGAAGGATTTGGAGGAGTAGTTGATCAGCTTGCCCTCATCAAAGGTGCCGGTGACAAGAACAGCACTTTTATTGAGTTTGATGGGGCCGCTATACAAGACAGAGGTCATGCCCGGAATAGCACCATCAAGATTATATCTTATTTCATAATCCGGATTTTCTGCACTTACGGTAAGCTCGAAACTTTTCGATTCTTTGTTGACACCATATTCGATTACAGGATCAGGATACATCTGAAGGGCATCAAACCATGCCGTACCTTGGGAGATGAGCTCCAGTGATGGGTTGATTTTTGAACTTTCCTCAGAGTTTTCTGGTACGTAAACTGTCAGGGAATAATTTTTCCATTCATTTGTTAGGGTGAAAGTTTCAGATTTGATAGTGCCCAGACCTAGTGTAAAATATCTATTCGGATCCGTTTCTTTATTAAATAATTTCCGCCAAAACCCTTCAGGTTCTTCTTCACGGAAAGAGGATAGATCGTATTTTGCCCAAACAGACAAAGTATATCCGCTGCCTGAATTAACCATGACAGGAAAAAATCCCAGGGAGCAACCATTATTGTCAGTTGGGGTATTCATCCTGATGGAATGTCTTCCTTCAACTGAAACTCTCGGGTCGGTAAAGTAAGTTGCTCCTCTGTCGTTCCCTACTCTTGCATAACAGCTTGTTGGCACTCCAGGGGTTGCCATTTCTTCAAATCCCGGATCTCTGGTCATATTTCTACTGTTAATCTGTATTGGTCGCTTGCTTCCATTGCCAAGGAGGTAAACTTTTCTGCCATAGCCTTCTATAAAATCATGTATTTCATCATTTACGATTGATATATCACGATTTTCAAATAGGACCGCAGCCTTTCTCCGGGTATTATCATTAAGGGATAGTTTAAGTGTCCCCGGCTCAATATTTTCGTTAACAGCCATTATTAAAATTTGGCCATCCTTTTCCCATGATCTTAAATGGATATTATCCTGATCTGATTCTGCAAATTCAGTTACAGTACCATCGAGAATAAAGGGGGCTATTTCATTTGTTTCTAAGGCTATCTGACCGGCCATTCCCCAGGCAGCTGTTGATTTTGGGAAGCCGTTAAATCCATGTCTGATAAAATATTGGATACCCGTTGCTCCGTTGACGATGGAGAGGTAGGTCATGGCCCTCAGTTCCTGAATGGAAGGCTCTCTACCCCAATGCTCACCTCCACCAAAGGCTTGAGGTACTATCCAAACTGCCTTTTCTCCATGAAATTCATTCATCAGACTTCTTGTAACATATCCAACACCTTCAGCAGTGTTGTTTGGTATGGGGTATGGATCGGCCATCACGATATCCATGGCATCGGCATATTTTCTAGCCTGCATAGGCGCCATGAATACGATAGTAATGGGGTGATAGGGGTCGATTGCTTTAATAAAATCATATATATTCTTCAGTTCCTCAGGATCTGCTCCATGGCCAGTGGGCTCATCAGAGATATACCAGGCCAGGAGGGCAGGGTGATCCATGAAGGCCTCAATTTCTTCTTTAAGCAACTTCTCTTTCTCAGTTTGGCTAGAGCTATTATTACGACCTGATCCTACTCCGCCGCCACCGGAAACAGACAATAGGTTATAATGAACCTTCATCCCCAGCTCGGCAGCCCTGTCGAGGTAGGCTCTTCGTGTCTCTCGTGTTTTATTCTCAATTTTTTGATAGGGCGACATCATATTAAAGCCCTTTACTACTTCCTCTTCTGGTAGTGTTGGTTGAAGTGGAGAATAGCAATAGAAGCCAAATGGGAAGAAGGGCAAATCATTGATAATCATGCTACCTGTGAGGCGATCGATTTTTACTGAATTGGGTTTTGGTTCAAGAGAAAGCAGTTCTCCTTTAACGAGGACGTTGAGATCGTTTCCGCTGATATTGGCAGTAAGTATATGCGTGAATTTTGCCAAGCCCTGTAAGCTGACCGGGATAGGAATAATTGATTTTCCCGCCTCTATTTTCTCATTGAAAACAGATTTTCCGTCGATTTTTAAGTCGATACTTAAATTTGTAAAAAGGTAATCGTCGGGAATATGAAGAAGCATCTCAGCTTCTTTTTCGGAGGTATAAAAAGAATTTCGGGAAATTAGTTTCCAGGATTCTCCGGCCTGGGTGTTGAATCCGAGGAGGAGACTGAAAATTGCAAGACTTAAATATCTGATCATGGTTTTGTAACTGTTAAATATGAAAGAACAAAGATAGGACAATCTAACATTCAGAAAGCCTTGTAATCCATTAATCAGATTCTTAACTTTGGGTGTTCCCTTCCTAATAAGCTGAATTTAAGTGATGAAGAAAGTATGGTTAGTCCTAGTGATCTGTCTGATATGCTCATCTATTGGAGTATCCCAGGAAAATGGCCTTTTATTGGATTCTATAGTACAGTATCACTATGTTTCTGAAAATGATTCTGTGAGATATTTTAAGTGGGATTATAGGTATAATAATGACACGAAACAGTGTTATTATGCCTGGTGTTTTAGGCATAATGGACAATGGGAAATTTATCAGAGCCAAGAGAAGACCTTTTCTCAATTTGGTAGCTTAATTGAACAAATTGATTACCAATCTATGGAATTTGGTTTAGGCTCCCCTTATGTGAGGCAAGTTTGGGAAAATGATCAAAATGGGTTTCCGATAATAATGTTTAAGTACCATAGATCTGAGGAAGACCAAGATTGGATAAATAAATTAAAATATGTGTATAAGAATAATTCTAAAGGTCAATTAGTTCAGAGGATACACTTTAGCTGGAGCGCTTCGAGGAAAGACTGGAATCCTAATTATCTCTATACATTTGGTTATAATTCCTTTAAGTTTGAAGTTGAACAATTAATAGACACTTGGAATAATGATACTAATAAATGGCAATTAGGTAGAAAGAACGAAACCTCCTATACAACAGATGGGGTGATAGTTTCGAATTACACATACTCCTGGAATTATATTCTTGGAACTTGGAAAAGAAGAACTGACTTTTGGATTGAATATGATTCCTTGGGCAGAATTAGTCGTGATATGAAGACAAATATTGGATCAAGTCAGCTAAGAGAGTTCCAATATGATTCTATTGGTAATTATACCATTTTTATTTCCAGCTCGCCTCCATGGATTGGTAATTATATCCCTCATCTGAAAGATGTTAAAACAGTTAATGATGTTGGCGAAGAGGTTGTGAATGAGAGATATAATAAAGTTAATGGAAAGTGGGTGCCAAAAATCAGGTCTGAGAATATTTTTAGTGATCTTGGCCTTACAAAGGAAACAAGATTATTTTCCTGGGATGAAGAGATTCTCGATTGGGACATGACCGGAAGGAAACATTATTTTTACAGCCAGCTAGCTACTGGTAATAGGTTAAATGTAAATGAAGAAGTTGAAATTTTCCCAAACCCAACATCAGGATTAATCAATATCAATGGGCTTAAACAACCAGCAGTAGTAAGGATATTTTCTATTCAAGGGCAACTTTTGAAATCAAAGCATAAAGTTGAAAGCACAATTGATATTTCTGATTTGCCAACCGGAGTTTATATCCTTAGTCTTTCATCAGGGGAAACAGTTTTAAAGAAGACAATTATTAAGAAATAGACTGCACTTACAACTTTCCACAAATACTAAAGCGCATTTTGCTTGGTATATGACGATGTTTGACTATGGCCAGATAGAGATAAAAATAAGTGTTAATAATAAACTAAAGTAATTATGTGCGTTGACAGAAATTACGCAAAAGTCAATGCATTAGCTTACAAGAAGTTTGTTTATGGATTCGTGCCAATTGATGGATCTATTAACTCTCTTCTTGACCGTAAATCTGGGATTCTAGCTGAAA
>CAYXQX010000051.1:0-13666 GCA_964467485.1 uncultured Porphyromonadaceae bacterium
TTTTTTATCGTTTGGAAGATTCGCTCCGTTGCGAACAAAACCTTTATACTGATTCTCAAGAATATAGGCTTCTTCCTCAGTAAGTTTTAACTTATCCTTCTTGTCATAGAGCGTTTTAACCTTCTTAAACAGCTCTGGATTCATACTAATCTCATCCCCATGAGCAGCTAACTTAGGAGATATCTCCAATTGTATCTGCTGCATCTCTTCATTTGTATTAGCTGAACTCAAAGCAAAAAACACATAACTCACCTTATCCAAAAGATCACCGGTATTATCCAGTGCCCTGATAGTATTGTCGAAAGTAGGCTTCTTTTTACTGCTGATTATTTTATCAACCTCAGCTTTGTGCCTTATCATACCCTCCTCAAAAGCAGGCATATAGTGCACGTTATCTATCAAATCAAACGGCGGCACACCAAATGGAGTTGTATATTCATTAAAAAATGGATTATCACTCAGCTCTTTTGTCTCTTTATCGCTCTGACATGCGCCGAGCCCCATGGAAATAACAATCATAATGAATAGAATTTTTTTTATCATGACTTAAAAATTTATGAGATTATAAGTGGATTATTGATCCTTCTGGTATACATAATTGAAATACAGCATCCTTTCATCCGCAAAGCTATTGAAGGTTTTGCTTCCTTTTACTGCCGCAAAATTGTATCCTGTTCTACGTAAATACCAAGGCATTAATTTCTTTACTAAATATCTGCGTCTGCTATCATCGCTCTCCAAGGCCTTAACCACCTTGTGAGTTATAAATTCTTCAAGTAATTGGGCCAAACCCGATTCTTCGAAAGTCCTTTTGAGATGAGGCATCCTGTTGCTCTGCCGAAAATCCGTAATCAAAAATAATCCACCCGGCCTAAGAACTCTCTTTACTTCACTCAAAAAATTAGACATGCTCGCATACCTGTGGGAAGACTCAACATTTAAAATAATATCCTGCGAATTATCCTCAAAAGGCAATTTCTCAGCATTGGCCTGGGTAAAAGATAAACCCGGGGTTTTGTAATGCTCATTACAGAAATTCACAGCAACCGGGTTAAGATCTATTCCTACAGCAGATCTGGGAGAAAAGTTATCCATAAGATAGGCCAAACCTCCTCCTCTGCCACTCCCTACTTCAACAATATCTTTTCCCTGAAGAGTAGCTTTCGCAGCTATCTGGTGATACAACTGTATAGGATACCGATTATGCTCGTGGTTACCCTTCAGCCTAACAGTTAAGTCGGGACATGAATAGCCATAATTCATAAACTGAACCTCAGCTTTCTTGTCAACTCGACTTACAATTCCGTACCAGATCGTAAACAAATACTCTCTAACACTATTTCTCTTTTCTTTTTCTGGCAAAACAGTCTATAACATTTTGGCAATAACTATAAGGATAACAACCAACGCAACCACCACAGCCAAGGCCACAAAATTGCCCTTAGATTGTTTTTTTCTTTTGCTTGTCATTTCATTTCTATCTAAAAAGTAAAACCCCTAAATTGATCTCAATTTAAGCTTGATTTAGCATTACCAATATACTTATTTTTATTTTTTATTTAAAAAACAATAATCTTGAAACTACGACTCTCCATCCTTCTAGTTATCACGTCTTTATTATCTTACAACTCATTTGCACAATCTACTGGCAAGGAGGTTTACCTGATAGAAAATGAACTAGCTAGCCCATGGTGGTAAAAAAACTTATAGAAAACATACTTTTTACTTCATCCTTAAACCCAATCTTCTAATCTACAAATCCACTAAAATATGAAACTCCCTTTCTACCAGGTCGACGCCTTCTCAAATGAACTCTTCGGAGGTAATCCTGCCGGCGTTTGTCCTTTACAAGCCTGGCTGCCTGCCAAAATTATGCAGAAAATTACTGCAGAAAATAATCTTGCCGAAACAGCTTTCTTCGTTCCTCAGGATGACGGATACGAAATTAAATGGTTTACTCCCCTGGTTGAAGTTAACCTTTGCGGCCATGCAACACTGGCATCAGCACATGTTTTGTACAAGCATCTGGATATTAATACAGACCTCATCAAATTCGCCTCAAAAAGTGGCACCCTGGAGGTGAAAAAGGATGGGGATAGAATTACTCTTGACTTCCCTGCTGATTTTTGCGACCCGGTGGCACCACCGGCGGGCTTAATCGAATCCCTTGGGGCAGAACCTTTAGTATGCTATCACGGAAAAACAGACTTCATGTTAATTTATCCTGATGAAAAAGACATAATGAATTTGAAACCTGATTTCACCAAATTAGGAAAAATTGAAGCCCGCGGAATTATTGTAAGTGCTCCAGGGGAAAAGGTTGATTTTGTCTCCCGATTTTTCGCTCCGGCAGTCGGCATTAATGAGGATCCGGTCACAGGATCAGCCCATACAAGCCTTACCCCATACTGGAGTAGAACTCTGGTGAAAACAGAAATGAAGGCCAAACAATTATCTGAAAGAGGGGGAGAACTGTGGGTGAAAATGATGGGCAACAGAGTGGAAATTAGCGGATACGCCAAAACATATCTAGAAGGCGAAATCGAAATACCCGATTAAAATAAATTTGACGATTGGATTTTTTTACTAAATTTGACCCGAACATGATAAATCATAACAAAGCATATTGGTGGTGGTTAAAATTTTTGACGAATAACTCGTGAAACCTAAAGCCATTAGATAAAAATCAAAAAGGGCTCACCGGACACGGTGGGCTCTTTTTTTGTGAAAAAAAATAAAACAATGTATAACATCAGAACACACACAAGAACAATATTGGCAGATACCATTACCCCGGTAAGCCTTTATCTCAAGATCAGAGACCTTTATCCTCAGTCAATACTTTTGGAAAGTAGCGACTACCATGGAGGTCGGGATAACTACTCATTCATTTGTATGGAGCCCCTCGCTACAGTTGAGGTGAAAAACTATGAGGTAACATACCAATTTCCGGATGAGAGAATCAATTTCAAGAATAATAAAAATGTTGTTGGTGCATTGAAAGACTTCTTTGGAGCCTTTAAGTCGACAGCTAAATATTCACGGGATGAACTCAATGGATTTTTTGGTTATATATCATATGATTCAATTAAGTATTTTGAGGATATAAACCTCAAAGACAGAGGAATAGATGAAACATCAGACATCCCTGATATAAGATATAGTTTATTCAGATATATCATCGCAATCAACCACTTCAGAAACAGTATAGAGATTTTGGAGAATAGACTGGATGATGAGGATAACAACATCTCAGATATCATTAAACTATTGAGTAACAGAAATTATCCTGTATTCCCATTTGAAACTGAAGGTAAGGTAGAGTCCAATCTGAATGATGAAGAATACAAATCCCTGGTAACTGAGGGCAAAAAAGAATGCCACAAAGGAAATGTATATCAAATAGTTCTATCACGAAGATTCTCTCAAACCTTCAAAGGTGATGAGTTTAATGTATATCGCAGCCTGAGATCCATTAATCCATCTCCCTACCTTTTCTATTTTGATTTTGGTAGCTATAAGATTTTTGGATCATCCCCTGAAAGCCAGCTAATTGTAAAAGGTAAACAAGCTCAAATCTGCCCAATAGCAGGCACCTTCAAGAGGACCGGTGATGACACAAAAGATCAGGAGCTAGCCGAACAATTAGGACAGGATGAAAAGGAAAATGCCGAACATGTTATGCTGGTTGATTTAGCTAGAAACGACTTGAGCAGGAATGCAAAGAATGTTAAGGTGGTAACCTATAAAGAGATTCAGTTTTTCTCTCATGTTCTGCATATGGTATCAACAGTACAGGGAGATCTGCCCGATAATTATGATCTAATACGAATTGTTGCTGACACCTTCCCGGCAGGGACTCTTTCCGGAGCACCTAAAATTAAGGCCATGGAACTAATAGATCAATTGGAACCAAATTCCCGCAGCTATTACGGCGGTTGTATTGGTCAGATCGGCCTGGATGGGAGTTTTAATCATGCTATAAGTATACGTACCTTCTTATCAAAGGACAATAAGCTTATTTATCAAGCTGGGGCAGGAATTGTTGCCGATTCCCAGGAAGAGAGTGAATTACAGGAAGTAAACAATAAGCTGGCCGCCCTTAAAAAGGCAATTGAAATGGCTGGGGAAATATATCAATAGAGCCATGAAAATTTTAATACTAGATAATTACGACTCCTTCACATACAACCTTGTCCATTACTTAAATGAAATGGTGGATGAGCCTGTAGACGTGATCAGGAATGATAAGATCAGCCTCGAAGAGATAGATAAATACACACACATTCTTCTGTCACCCGGACCAGGAGTCCCTGATGAAGCCGGAATCATGAAAGATTTGATCCAAACTTACGGAGAGACTAAAAGCATATTCGGCGTTTGTCTTGGCATGCAAGCCATTGGTGAAATTTATGGTGGCACCCTGGTGAATCTTGATAAGGTGTATCATGGATTGTCATTACCTGCTACCGTGATTTCCAAAGAAGACATCACCTTTAGAGGAATTCCACAAAAATTCCAGGTTGGAAGATATCATTCCTGGGTTATTCATACCAACAATTTTCCTGATGTACTGGAGATTACAGCAGTGGATGACGAAGGAAGAGTTATGGCACTCCGACATAAAGAATTTAATGTGCGAGGAGTACAATTTCACCCCGAATCTATACTCACAGAGTATGGTAAAAAAATGCTCGAGAACTGGTTATTCAATAGTTAAAATCAGGATAAAATAACATTGAGATGAAAGAGATACTGAATCATCTGTTCGATTATAAAACTCTGTCCAAAACAGAAGCTACAGAGGTGCTTAAAAAGATCGCTTCAGGTAAATATAATGATACCCAGATCGCTGTTTTTCTTGGGGTCTTTCAAATGAGAGCCATAACTCTTGAAGAACTGATCGGTTTTCGACAGGCACTTAAAGATCTTGCTATCCGGGTGGATCTATCTGAATTTGAGACAATAGATTTATGCGGAACAGGAGGGGATGGTAAAAATACTTTTAATATTTCCACCCTCACCTCTTTTGTTGTTGCCGGTACAGGTGCAAAAGTGGCCAAACATGGTAACTATGGAGTTTCTTCTAACTGTGGATCATCAAATGTGCTCGAACATTTTGGCTATAAGTTCTCTAATGATGAGAGCAAACTGAAAAAAGAATTAGATCAGTCGGGAATCTGCTTCCTCCATGCACCACTTTTTAATCCGGCAATGAAGCATGTAGCTCCGGTAAGAAGACAACTTGGACTGAAAACCTTCTTCAACATTCTGGGCCCCATGATTAACCCATCATCACCGCTAAACCAACTTGTGGGAGTGTACAGTCTGGAGTTAGCCAGAATGTATGGATACGTTTATCAGACAACTGACACCAGGTTCTCCATCATACATAATCTGGATGGCTACGATGAAATTTCCTTGACTGCTCCTTTCAAAATTATATCCAGAAATAAAGAAGCCATTGTTGAACCCAGAGACCTGGGATTGAATACACTTGATGCAAAAGCTATCGAAGGTGGCGAAGGTGTTAAAGATTCAGCCTCTATCTTCAAAACTATAATTGAAGGGAAAGGCACTCAGGCCCAGAATGATGTTGTTCTTGCCAATGCCGGAACAGCGCTTCATATGTTAAATCCCGATAAGGGAGTTTTAGATTGTATTGAGATGGCCAGGGAATCTTTAATCTCAGGAAAAACACTCAGTAGCTTCACAAAACTTATTGATCTGAATAAATAATGCAGGATATCCTCAAGAAAATAGAGATCTGGAAAAGGGAAGATACAGCCCGCCGTAAAGAGGATGTACCTCTTAGCATACTTAAGATGATATCTGGCTATTCTGGAGAATGCATTAGCTTATACGACAAGCTGAAAGATGCCAATGAGCCCTGCATCATTACCGAATTTAAGAGAAAAAGTCCGTCTAAAGGAGACATAAATCTAAAGGGAAATCCTGTGGAGATTTGCAAATCATACGAGACTGCAGGTGCCACAGCTATTTCTGTATTAACAGATCAGGAGTTTTTTGGTGCAGAGACGACAGATTTTAGCAAAGTGAGAGCTGTTGTCGATTTACCACTTCTAAGAAAAGATTTCATTCTTGAGGAATACCAGGTTCATGAAACTAAGGCTATGGGTGCCGATGTTATTCTCCTGATCGCAGCTATGCTAAGCCCAAAGGAAGTAGATATGCTTGCCGAGCTTGCCCGTAAATTAGGAATGGATGTATTGTTGGAACTGCATTCAGAAAATGAAATTGACCATATATCCAGGCACGTGAATATCCTCGGAGTCAACAACAGAAACCTCAAAAATTTCGATGTTGATTTAAAACACTCTCAGGACTTCGCCGGAAAGCTTCCGAAAAACATTCCTACAATAGCTGAAAGTGGATTATCAGGATATCAGGATGTTGTGAATCTATATAAATCAGGATTTAAAGGATTCCTGATGGGCGAATACTTCATGAAATCCGATAATCCGGGAAAGAAATGCAGGCAATTGATTGATAAAATAACCCGTAGGGACGGGGCCTAGTGCCCGTCCGGTTTTAAATTAATGGATATGTAGGGACGGGTCCTCATGCCCGTCCGGTTTTAAATTATTATGAAAAAAATGATCAAAATATGTGGCATGCGGGATCCTGATAACATAAGGGATCTTATTGACCTGAAACCAGATCTAATCGGTATGATTTTTCATCCGGGTTCACCCAGGTATGTTTCAGATCCTGAAAAGCTGGTAACCGTTCTAAAAAATCGAAAAGGCATAAAGCTGGTTGGTGTTTTTGTGAATGAGAAAAAGAAAAGGATTCTTGAATTAAATAGAATTTTAAACTTTGATTATGTCCAACTGCATGGCTGCGAAACCCCTGCATATTGTGTTGATTTAAAACTACATAACATTAAAGTATTAAAGGCTTTTGGAATATCAGAAGAAGCCGATTTTGAAAAGCTTGCCCCCTATACTGAGTGTGCTGATTTGTTTGTATTTGATACCAAGACCACACAACATGGAGGTAGCGGCAGGAAGTTCGACTGGGAAGTACTGAATTCATATAAAGGAGTAACCCCATTTCTGCTTAGCGGTGGAATTGGGCCCGATGATTATCCTGATATTAAAAACCCGGCCTTTGCAGGGGTGGATCTGAACAGCCGCTTTGAAGTGAGTCCCGGAGTGAAGGACATCAGCTTATTATCTAATTATTTAAAAAAAGTGAGAGATGATCAATAAAGGAATGCATCCCGATAGTGATGGATTTTACGGTGAATTCGGAGGGGCTTACATCCCCGAGATGCTTCTACCTAATGTGGAAGAGCTGAAAAGCCGGTATCTGGATATCCTCGAAGACCCCGGATTCAAGGCAGAATTCCAAAATCTGCTGAAAGATTATGCCGGCAGGGAAACACCCCTCTATGAGGCAAAAAGGCTATCGGCAAAGTATAATGCCAGAATTTATCTGAAAAGGGAAGACTTGCTGCATACTGGTGCCCACAAACTTAACAATACTATAGGCCAGGTATTGATAGCTGAGAAGCTTGGAAAGAAAAGGATTATAGCAGAAACAGGTGCCGGTCAGCATGGTGTAGCTACTGCCACGGTATGTGCCTTAAAGGGTCTCGAATGCATAGTATATATGGGTGCGCTGGATGTGCAAAGACAGGCACCCAATGTATTCAAGATGAAGATGCTGGGAGCAAAAGTTGTTGAGGTTCATTCGGGTAATAAAACCCTGAAGGATGCCACTAATGAAGCGATCAGAGACTGGATAAACCATCCTGAAGAAACCCATTATATTATCGGATCAGTTGTAGGCCCCCATCCCTACCCCGATTTGGTTACACGATTACAATCTGTAATCGGTTTTGAAATTGAGAAACAGCTTGAAGAAAAAACCGGCTCGGGACATCCTGATTTTCTTCTTGCATGTGTTGGAGGTGGCAGTAATGCAGCAGGGGCGTTTTACCCCTTTGTTGATTCCCCAAAAACTAAATTATACGGTCTTGAAGCTGCAGGACTAGGCAATGATACCGGTGAATCTGCCGCAACTTTAGCACTGGGAAAACCAGGAATTATACATGGAAGTTATACTATCCTGATGCAGGATAATGACGGTCAGATTACCGAGCCTTATTCAATATCAGCAGGGCTGGATTATCCCGGGATAGGGCCTGTCCATTCTTACCTGAACAAAAGTGGGAAGGTTAAATTTCTTAGCATAACAGACAACGAGGCTGTAGAAGCAGCAAAAGAACTCACCAGGCTTGAAGGGATCATCCCTGCCCTGGAATCAGCCCATGCACTGGCAGCACTAAGTAAAATTGATTTCAAACCTGATGATGTAGTTGTCATTAACCTCTCTGGCCGTGGCGACAAAGATCTTGAAACCTACTCAAAGCTAATTACCCATGAATAAGATAGATCAACTATTTCAAAACATCGATAAGCCCGTCTTATCTATCTATATTACTGCAGGATATCCGCAGATCAATAGCTTGAAAACCATATTATCCGCACTGGAAAAATCGGGAGTTGGCATGGTTGAGATCGGCATGCCGTTTTCAGATCCTCTGGCAGATGGCCCTGTTATCCAGGAAGCCAGTCAGATTGCCCTTAAGAATGGAATGACCCTGGAATTGCTATTCGAGCAACTAAGTGAAATAAAGGTGAATATGCCCTTGATTCTGATGGGATACTTAAACCCTGTTTTGCAATTCGGGATGGACAGTTTTCTCCGGAAAAGCAAAGAATGTGGCATAAGCGGAACAATATTGCCAGACCTACCGGTCCAGGAATATCTTAAACATCAGGATAAATTTAAATCCTATGACATTCATAATATCCTGTTGGTCACACCTCAAAGCAGTACTGAAAGGATAAAATATCTGGCTGGCATCAGCAAAGGCTTCCTATATCTGGTATCCTCCGCCTCAACAACCGGCACAAAAAGCTTTGAAGATGCCAGTTTCGCATATTTCGACCGGATAAAAGAAATGAAATTAGGCCTTCCTGGAATGATAGGTTTCGGCATAAAAACCAGGGAAGATTTTAAACGGGCAGGAAGACTGGCAAGCGGAGCAATAATTGGCACACAATTTATTAAGCACTTGCAGCCTGCTGTGGGCGATCCAAATACAGACATTGCTAAAATGATTAATCAATTTGGACAAGCATTTTCGTAGGGACGCATAATTGCGTCCGGATGTTACATGGTCCCGATGAATTTACGTCCGGGTTTTACATGGTTCCCGATGAATTTGAATCCGGATGTTACATGGTTCCCGATGAACCAAACCGGACGCAATTATGCGTCCCTACGTTCCAATTCACCATTTTTCCTATCTTCGCCCCTTAAAATCTATTACGACCTAATAATATGACAAAACGCTTACTCCTGGCAACCTTATTCTCTGCATTTTTGGTATCCGGATTTTCCCAATTCACCAATGACATAAGCTTTGAGAAAATCAAATTGCCCGAATATGCTCAATTCTCTGAGTCATACTTGATTGGCATATTCAAAAATAAAGGAACTGACAGCCTTTCCAGCATGGATGTCTTCTGGCAAGCTAATGGCGGCCCCATTCATAAATACCACAAGGATAATTTTAAAATTAGATCTGGTCAAACCTGGCAATTCACCCATTCTGATAAAGTGAAATTTGATGTAGCTCAGGATTATGAAGTTAAAGTTTGGGTTGCAAATCCAAATGGGCTACTTGATGAAAACCCTGAGAATGACACTTTATACCATACTGTTCAGGTGATTGAAAAATTCCCCGAAAGAAAGATCCTGATAGAAGAGGTTACAGGTGCATGGTGCGGTTACTGCCCCAGAGCACCTATTATCGTTGAGAAATATGTTAAACCATACTACCCAAATGCAGTAATGGTTGCTATCCATACCGGTGATGCCATGGCAATCAATGAGTCAAGCTCATTAAGAAATACTTATGTTGAAGGAGTTCCAACCGGCTTCGTAAGCAGAGATGTTACAAGGGGCTATACTAACATTGCTATATCCCCTGAATCATGGAAGGGCAGAATAGATGATCTTGACCTTGAGTTTAATCCAGTAGATATCAACGTTTATAATTATTACTATCCGGATACCCGTGAATGGAAAATTGATGTTGTAGCCGATTTTGTTATCAATTCTGTGGGTGATTATCGCTTTAACATTTATGTTGTTGAGGATGGCCTCACCGGAACCGGTTCACAATGGAATCAAAGAAATTTCTTTAATAACGGCGCCAGTGATCCATATATGGAACTTCAGGGCGCCGGCGATCCTTTACCGGGATATGTGCATAACCACGTGGTAAGAAAAATGACAGGAGGCTCATGGGGAAAAGATGACATAATTCCTGATTCTGTAAAAAGAGGTGAGAGGTATGTTTATTCAGAGACCTTCACCATACCGGAAAAATGGAACCCGGAAAATCTCCATCTGATTGGTATGGTCCAGGAATATAACACCGATAAAGCCCGTCGCCCTATACTCAATATCGAGGAAGCAGAGCTCACTAACGCTACGGGTACAGAGCAATTGATAATATCTAATTCAATCAAACTCTATCCAAACCCGGTTGCAGATGCAGCAATACTTGAAATCAAAACAACTGACAATGAGGACTTTAGTTTTGAGGTATTTAACAGCGTTGGCCAATCAATTCTAAAGTCTGATAAGCTAAAGGTTGAAGGGGAAAAAAGATATGCGCTAAACACTAATTCCTGGACGGCAGGGATCTACTTTGTGAAAACTATTGTTGGTGATAAAATTGAGGTATTGAAACTGATTAAGGACTAAAAAAGATCTAAAGGATCAATTTCCCGCAATTTAAGTACCTGTAATTCTGGTCATTAAATCACACTTGTGCATTTTACTCAATACTTTGAGTAAATTTACTCAATACCTTGAGCAAATCAATATATGTCTCTACAAATCGTTTATTACCCTCTTCAAAACATTGCTAACATCTGATGCAATATCTCTGAGCTCCTCACTGGCCTCACCCGGCCATCATCGCGCCGGGATCCATTGCACAGACCTCTATGCCATCATCCAGCTCCTGAACAATAACATTGCAGGGAAGCAGCACGCCAATCTTATCATTTAGGGATAGAGCCCTATATGCAAAAGGAGGATTACAGAAGCCCAAAACTACATAGTTCCTAAAATCGACATCAAGCCTGTCCCTCAATGTGGCCTTGAAATCAATCTCAATCAATACTCCAAACTTCTCAACTTTTAGATCTTCGGTTACTTTTTCGATAGCTTCTGCGAAGGTAATTCCGGATAGTTTTTTTGAAATGTACATTTGTTTCTGTTATTCGGTTATTCCGTTATTTCAGCTTGCTGATCCCAAGTTTACTCGGGGCGGGTATTCTGGTGTTCTGTTGGAGACGCAAGGCCTTGCGTCTCTACTGTTGTTTTATATTTCCAACATTCTGCGGATTGGTATTTCTGCCTTCTTTCTCAATTCCTCATCCATCTTAACCTCGGGCATCTCATATTTCAAACAGTTATACAATTTCGCAAGGGTATGAAGCTTCATATACTTGCAATCATTGCAAGCACAGGTTGAATCATCAGGAGGTGCAGGAATCAGAATTTTATCAGGATTCTCCTTTTGCATCTGATGAAGTATTCCTGATTCTGTGGCTACAATATATGATTTCCCATTATCCTGTTTTACAAAACCCAAAAGGGCAGATGTTGAGCCAATAAAATCCGATACAATCCGTACTGGCTTTTGGCACTCTGGATGACAAATAATTTTTGCATCAGGATTATCCTTTTTAATCTCCAACATTCGTTCAAGCGAGAACTCTTCATGCACATGACAAGCCCCATCCCATAATACCATATCCCTACCGGTAAGACTATTTATATAACTTCCGAGATTCCTGTCGGGAGCAAAAATGATTTTCTGATCCTTTGGTAATGATTCTACTACCCTAACAGCATTGGTGGATGTACAACAGATATCCGTCTGGGCCTTTATTTCAGCGGTAGTATTCACGTAACTGATTATCACATGATCAGGATATTTCCTTCTAAAGACCTCAAAATCCTCAGTAGGACATGAGTCAGCCAATGAACAACCGGCATTAAGATCAGGCAAAAGGACTTTTTTCTGGGGAGACAGGATTTTGGCAGTCTCAGCCATGAAGTGTACTCCTGCAAAAACAATTATATCAGCTTTTGTCTCTGCAGCTTTTCTTGAAAGATCGAGGCTATCGCCAACAAAATCAGCAATATCCTGAATATCACCCTCCTGATAATAATGAGCCAAAATTACAGCATTCTTTTCTTTACATAAATCCCTGATTGACTTAACGATGTCCAAACCCTTAGGGATTGCTTTATCTATATATCCTTTTTCCAACATAATCAGATAACTTAACCCTCCAAAATTAGGAACAAATTAGAATATGCAGCACATCAATTTGAAAAACTCCGTAGAAAACGTACAAGTTCACTAAGTTTTTCAAAGACATTAAGTTTTTCGCCATCCTGATAGGACCACCTGGGAGAATCATCACTTAATATTAAACGCTGATTTGCCTTGTCATCTTGTATCATCCTGTACCCTTCTCTGGCCAGGGCCCTCATAGTCCAGAAAACAGTAATATTATCGCCCTCATAATACAAGGTTTTCTGAGTTTTATATTCAATTAGAAAACTACCTGTTCCGGGATTAAAATGCACCTGCTTGGTATCAAAACTTGCTTCAAACGATCCATTGAGAACCAAATCTTCAGGCATGCCTTGAATAACGGGCCCTCCTTTTGGGATTATCCATAACCAATCGGATGACTGCAAGGCGAGATCAAGATCATGAGATGATAAAAGAATAGCTTTCCCGGTAGTGCTGGCGAGTTCTCTGAGCAGCCTGATTACTTCCACCCGGTTGGGAAGATCAAGATGTGCAGTTGGTTCGTCCAATATAATCAGGGGAGTATCCTGGGCGAGAGCCTTAGCAATCATAACCCGCTGCTGCTCTCCATCACTGAGCTCATCAACATCACGATGCAAAAAGTCGGTAAGGTTGACCTGACTAATTGATCTCTCAATAATTTCCTTATCCTTATCTGTCAGCCTGCCCAGCCAATCATTATGAGGATATCTGCCCATAGAAACCAGCTGAAATACGGTTAGGTTCCTCACTTCAATACGGTCAGTCAACACAACGCTAAGTAATCTGGCTAGCTTTCTCTGACCATGGGTGTTTACCTCCTGATCAAGAACATCAACAGTTCCTTCAAGTGCGGGCTGAATACCTGAGACAGTCCTTAGCAAAGTAGATTTTCCTGATCCATTTGGACCAAGAATACAAACAACCTGACCCTCATGAACCTCCAGATTAAGGTTGGCAAGAATTATATTTGGTTCACCTTTTTTCTCCGGATAACCAATAGTAAGGGAATTCGTGACCAGCACTTTTTTAGTATTTCTTTCAACTTCACCCATAATCAAAATGCTGATTTACCTCTTTTACCTTTAATAATAACCCAAACTACTACCGGTGCTCCAAAAATTGCAGTAACAGAATTAATTGGCAGCATCTGGTTTGACCCCGGCAACTGAGAAATCATATCACAAACAAGCATTAAAGCGGCACCAGTTCCTATAACACCCGGTATTAATAATCGATGAT
>CAYXQX010000052.1:0-13615 GCA_964467485.1 uncultured Porphyromonadaceae bacterium
CAAACCTTCTTAATCTTTCACCGGATAGAATTGATAAGATTGAAGTAAAAAACAGATCCTATGTTTATGGCAGAAACATATATTCGGCTATTGTGAATTTTGTTTCGCCCAATAAGGATTACGCAGGTATTGATTTACCGGAAAGTTCCAAACTATCTACAACAAATCTTCCAAGGGAAGGCTCATTGATCAAAACCATTAGAGGAAGTAAAACCCCAAACATTCCCATCCTGGAACCCATTTTGTTTTGGGAACATCAGTCATCCACAAGCAAGAGCAAGGTTGATTTTAGTACAAACGATGCAGTAGGTAATTTCCAAATTTCAATCTCCGGATTTAAGAAAAATGGCGAATGGGTCCATGGTTCGAGAAATGCCAAAATAGGGGCCCATCAGGATCAATAAGCTCATCTTTTCAGCCTTAATTTCGTCGATACAAACCCATAATCCGATGGATACAAATGTTTTAGCATTCATTGTTCTATTCCATACACTTATCAAGTCAAGAGTGCTATTAGTCAAAAAACAGACCAAAAACGGTTATGTTCTCCTTTAAATCTCGTCTTATAAGCAGATATAAGCCTTGCCCTCCTCTTGTTTTTCGGTGTCCCTGATATATTGTGTCAGGAACATTTTCTAATTATTGGCTGAAATAAGGAAAATACTGAACGACAATCAAACCCATGTATAATGAAAAAATATCTACTTCTTCTGCCTGCATTATTTATATGCACCATTGTTGTAATTGAAATTTCAACAAATTACCAGCCACAAAAAAAAGGCCGAACTAAGCATGAACAATTCATTCTTGATAATGGGAAGGAATTTAATAACAAAATACAAGCCGACACAAAAAATCCAGGCCCCGATAAGCCGGATGAAGCGGCTTTTTCTGAATTTGTAAAAACTGTTGACCCTAATATCCAAAGGGTTCCTGCGGAGAGACGATTTGATGCAATAAAGGAAACACAAGAAAGGATCAGGATGAAGAGTGGAGTATCCGGACTCAAATGGGATTCTCACAGGGTAGAATTCGGGGGAAGAACCAGAACATTAATGTTTGATCCTAATGATCCCACAGAAATGGGCATATATGCCGGAGCTGTCACAGGTGGCTTATGGTATAACCCAAATCCTCTCGAAGGCCATGATTGGTCTCCTGTTAATGATTATTGGCCAAACCTGGCAGTCAGCTGTATGACCTTCGACCCTCAAGATACTCAAACGATGTTTGTTGGAACAGGTGAAAGTCAAACTGCTTTGGTAATATACAGGGAATCCTCCACGCGTGGTGTAGGAATAATGAAATCGACAGACGGAGGTAAAATGTGGGACCTCATGCCCTCAACCATCGACTGGGCTTATGTTACCGATATACAAATACGAGTTGAGGAAGGAGTTTCTGTCATATATGCAGGTGTGGTATCAGGAATTTACCACGGGACTCACCAAAGTGCTCCATCTGATGGCTTATACAGATCTGTTGATGGAGGAGAATCATGGACACAGGTATTACCAAATATACCTGGGACTGACATGCCCTACGCACCATCAGACATCTCGATGTCGTCGGATGGAAGCAGATTATTTGTTGGAACAACATACGGAATTAATTCAACCGGAACTGATATTGACAGAACCGGTGCAGCCTGCATTCTGTTTTCGGATGATGGATTGAGCTGGACCCCTAATCGCAGCTATCATGAAGCCATCCTTAACAATGATGTAGCAAAATACCCCGGCAGGGTCATGATCACTAATTCAGAATCAAATCCAGACATCACTTACGCAATTATAGCATCTGGATATCCTGCCGGGCCCTTTTTGGGCTATGGTTGTGAATTCCTGTTGAAATCAACGGACAATGGAGAAAGCTGGTCGGAACTTAATTTCCCGCAAGAATTTGCCTCTCTGGCCTGGCATGCCTTTGTCATTTCTGTCAACCCGGAAAACCCTGATATAATTTGGCTGGGGGGCCTCGATGTATGGAGGACTCTTGATGGTGGAACGAACTGGCGTCATATGACAAATTGGGCAGAACCTATGGGTACCGGAACAGGGAAATACGTACATGCAGATATCCACGTGTTCCTTCACCATTCAAACAACTCACGACAACTGTATGTTGCAACTGATGGTGGTGTATTCTTCACCGGATCATCACTATCTCCCGACAATGTGGTATTTCATGAGATGAATGATAACTACAATACATTGCAATTCTATAGCTGTGATATTTATCCACAAGAAGGAGTAAATCAGTTTATTGGGGGATTACAAGATAACGGTACAGCATTATACCAACCAGGAATAACTCCAAACAGAGGAACCAAGCTGGGAGGCGGGGACGGGGCATATTGCTTTATTGATGAAAACGACCCCGGATTGACAATTACAACTCACTATTACACAGCCGTTCATTTAAACAAAATTGATCCAGTTAATGATCCTCAGTACTATGGCTCAATTTATGGAAACATTGGAACATTCATTAATCCCATGGATTATGACTGGAAAACTAATACCCTATACTGTAATGTTTGTTCCTTCGACGGGATCAACCCAAATGTTCTGGGTATAATTACAATTGAAAATAATCAGATGGCAGGACAAGGAAGAGACCTGGCAACTAATAGTTCCGTACCATATTCAGTAGTAAAATGGGACAGAAATTCAAGCGAAGAAGAAAGTTCGGTTTACATAGGAACCGCATCAGGCCGTCTGTTCAACCTCACTGATGCTTATGATCCTGAAACACTTAGTGAAATAACAGGTGATGATTTCCCTACAGCTTATCTCAGCAGTATTGACATTGGACAATCTCCCGACACTCTGCTTGCCACCTTCACAAATTATGGTGTTAACTCAGTATGGATGAGTACCGATGCAGGAAATAATTGGACAAGTATAGAATCTAACCTCCCTGATATGCCAATAAGATGGGGTATTTTTCATCCGGAAAGCAGTACACACATAATGCTGGCCACCGAAACAGGAACGTGGACAACCAATAATTCCCTGAATCCAGAAGTCACCTGGAGCCCCAACATAGATGGAATGGCCAATGTAAGAGTTGATATGCTGCAATTAAGATATCAGGATAATACAGTTTTGGCAGCCACTCATGGTAGGGGACTATTCACATGCGAGTGGAAGCTTGGAGGAACCAGCAGTAGAGATGATGTCCTTATCACAAAAGATCTGACCATTTATCCAAATCCAACAAATGGAGAGTTCAATATTGAAGCTGAACTTTCAAACGAAGCCGCATTGACCATAATAGACACCCAGGGGAAAATTGTTCTCGCTGAACTTATCCAGACTGGCAATTTGAATAAAAAATATGATTTGAGCACTCAGCCTAAAGGGCTTTACTTCATCAGATTAGAGACTAATAATGAAATTTATTCTAACAAAATCCTAATAAAGTAAATCTACTTAAGCTAAGATCAAGCCTGAGGACTAACCGAAGATACCGGTTCAATTATGCCTTTTTACCTTTCTTTTAATAGGACCGAATATCTTACCGCTGAAATATAAATTAATGATCAGGAAAACGATGGCCATTATGCCAATAACAATTATAATACTTGGCACCACTGCTGATTGAAGAACTTTTGCACGAGGCCTTAATGCTTTAATACCACTGGCTGTTGAACTCATTGAAAAGTCATCGTCCATGGTAAAAACCATATTCCCAATTATGCGGCCAACATTTATTGCAGCATAAATCATTTCCTTACTTGCACCATTCTTATCGGGATGAATATCCCTTTCTTGCTTTGAAAAAAAGCTACAATGCGCTGTGGTAACTACTACAACTGAGAGCAGAAAAACTAACAGAATTTTTATTCGCAAATTTTTCATTGGATGAAATACTTCTAACTAAGAAATAAATCTAGTAATAAATCTTCAATCACATAAAAATAATCGGCCAACTGACTATTTTCATTGACGAATTACATAATTGTAATTAAATTGGCTGAAATTAAGAATCACACCAATGAATAAATTCTATCTTGTTTTCTGCCTGATTTTTGCTTCAATATTTAGTTTGAATGCACAACAAACCTGGTTCAAAGGAAATACCCATATGCATACCGATTTCAGTGATGGTGACTCTCCTATCAAAGAAGTAGTGGATTGGTATCACAACCATGATTATAATTTCATAAGCATTACTGATCATAACAAAACAGTCATTCCGCTGGATCACATCAGCAGGGATAAGCTTAGGAAAGATTTCCTTATGATCATTGGCAATGAGATTACATCCTCAGTACATTTCACGGCCCTCGGCGTTAAAAATAACTTCACAGTCAAAAGCATATTAAAGGATTATGAGAATGGAACACTGAAAGGGTTTGATCTTCCTGCACCCGACACAACCAAGGTAGGTCATAGCCAAATACTGATTAATGGTATGCTAAAAGAAGGTGCTTTGGTTTTCATTAACCATCCCAATTTTAGCACAGGGATAAGTGCAGCAGAAATGCTTTCGCTTAAAGGTGCAACAGCAATAGAATTGTCAAATGCCCACCCAACAGTTTACAATTACGGAAATGACAAACATATTCCTGTTGAAGAAAAATGGGATTATCTACTTTCTTATGGAATGAAAATTTATGGAGTAGGCTCTGATGATGAGCATCACCTGCAAAAATGGGGACCTAAAGCAGCCAACCCGGGCAGATCCTGGATAATGGTAGAAGCCAAAGAGTTAACTCAGGAGAATATTCTGGAAGCAATATCAAATGGTAAATTTTACACTTCAACAGGGGTGGAATTGTCAAAATACGAGACAAGCAAGGATCAGATTATTGTTAAGATAAACAAAAAGAAAACACTGAAAACTCTTAGAAATAAACTCGGAATGGCACACACAACCAAGAAGGGAAAAGAAGGATTCAGAATTGAAGTTATTGGTTTTGGAGGCAAAGTAATTCAATTAAGCGAAGGCGAAAGCCTGAAATTTAATTACGACAACATAAATAAGTACCTAAGAATCAGGGCGTCATACTGTCAAAAGAAAGACGGGGAGTATAATACATATTACGCTTGGGGCCAACCCATTTATGAATAAGATCTAAGCATATTTTAAAGACCTATGCGAAAGATCAATTTTAGAATCGTAGCGACAGGCAACTGAGTCCTCCGTCGAGTTTCTGAAATTCCGACATATCCACTTCAATGATTTCATAAGCGGCAGCAACAATTTTATTGCTTGTTTTCGAATAACCGGATGGAATAAGAACTTTTCCGTTAATCCAAACACAATTAGCTGCATAAGCCTCATCTTCTGGCACTTCTATTCTGATGAATTCCTCAAAAGTAGGGTTAGAAATAAATTTACCACACACTAATAGATTAGCCTCTTCCAGATATGACAATCCTGTTTTTAAGTGTAGGAACTCATTAAGATTTACCATAGTACCAGTAAATTCATATTTCTTCAGTATGGCAAGAAGCTGAAGTGCTCCCTTCAAATTAGTCCTCTTTGATAAGCCAATATAATAGTGATCCTCAACCATCATTATATCACCAGCTTCTACAGTACCAGGTTCCTTAATCTCCTCCACGTCATCATAAAAACCTTTGACAAGCTCCTTCATCTTGTGGACTTCGCCCTTTCTTGATTCAGCACCCGGGTTGGTTATTATGGCTACATTAGGAGTTAACAATGCCGTATCCTCCACAAAACAGGAATCAGGATAATCCTCATCAGCAGGCAAAACCGTAACATCAAGGTCACAGGTTTTTAAGGCCTCAATATACTTAGCATGCTGATCAAGGGCCTTATCATAATCAGGCTTACCAAGATTCGCATTACTAATACCATTGACCATGCTTTTCCCAGGTATTCTAACTATAGCTTTTGTAAACATAATTTCAAATCACTAAGATCATAAAGGTCACAAAGGTAAACAAAGGTACACCGGCAAGATAAAGGACATAAGGGATTTTATTAAATCAGAGCTCACAAATAATAATTGCTAAATTTGAAAAACAATAATATAAACCACATAAACCTCGAATATAAGACGCAAGTATGCGTCTCTACATAAACCCCATAAACTATCATGATACGCACCCTCCTCATCCTCTCGATCATTGCCCTTGCGGCATGCACAACACTAAATCAGGATAAAAATTCATTGGAACAATTCCCAGCTGAAGCTCAATGGATTGGTGATGCCGCTGAACAAGCACCGACAGATTCATTGATGTATCTTGACGATCCGTCTCCTTTGTTCAGGAAGGATTTCAAAACCGAAGCAAAGGTAAATTCTGCAAAGCTTTATATCAGTGCCGCCGGATATTACAGGGCTACAATAAATGGTAATAGAATCGGAGATCAATTGCTCGATCCTGCATGGACAAATTATAGTAAGAGAATTTATTTTTCTGAATATGATATCACTTCCGACATTACCGATGGGGAAAACTGCCTTGGTGTAACTCTGGGAAATGGATTCTACAACCCTTTACCAATGAAAATGTGGGGAGGCAGGAATATCAGGGAAGAACTACCTACGGGCCGACCGATATTTATTGCTGCACTTGTTTTGGAATATGACAATGGTGAAAGCGAGATGATCGTTTCCGACAATAGCTGGAGCTATGAATATGGACCAATGTTGAGAAACAGTGTATACCTTGGTGAGGTATACGATGCGGACCGTGAAATTGATGGATGGAACCTGCCTGGATACCAGGATAGCAACTGGGAAAAAGCCCTTGTGAAAAAAAGTCCGGGTGGCAAGCTTCAAAAACTTTTCTTCCCTCCAATTCAGCTAACGGAGAAGATCAGTCCGATTGAAATTTATGAGCAGGAAGAAGGCTTGTACATAGTAGATATGGGTGTCAATTTCACAGGTAGTTACAAAATCAAATTAAAGGGAAACAAAGGAGATACTATTAGCTTCAGATTTGGGGAAAGGATTTATGATGATGGAGCAATAAACCCCATGACTACCGTTTGCGGACAGATAAAAAGAGCTGGAGTAGGCGGATCCGGAGCACCGGCCATTGCCTGGCAAATCGACAAATATATCTTTGGAGAGGATGGAGAAGCCTATTACAGTCCCGAATTCACATTCCACACATATCGCTATATGGAGATATCAGGGCTTGATGAAAAACCACAGACCTCAGATATTACCGGACATTTTCTTCACACAAATGTGCCAAAAAATGGAGAATTCTCTACTTCATCCGATCTTCTGAATTCAGTCCAGGAAGCTGTAGAAAGAACATTTATGGCTAACCTTATCAGTGTTCAATCTGATTGTCCGGCAAGGGAAAAGTTCGGATATGGGGGCGACCTGAATGCCACCAATGAAGCCTTCATATATAATTATGATATGCAGGGTATTTATCGCAAAACAGTTTACGATTGGGTTGATGCAATTCGTGATTCAACATTTGTCGACACTGCTCCTTTTGTAGGAATTAAGTATTGTGGCCTAAGTTGGGAATCCGCATATCTTATCACACAGTATTTTCTCTATTTATATTACGATGACACTGAGCTAGTTGAAGAATTATATGATTTTAATAATAAGTGGATGGATAAGGTAGCAATGATCCACCCTGATGGTATTGTTGATAAAGGCTTGAGTGATCATGAATCCCTCGAACCTGTTCCCGTAAAGCTTACAGGAACATCCCACTACCTGCAGTGTGCTGAGATTATGAGAGAATTCTCCCTTGTAATGAAGAATGAGGGAAATGCTCAAAAATATGCTGATCTGGCCGATAAGCTTAAAGCAAATGTTAAAGAAATGTATTGGGATAAAACGATTGAGGGAAAGATAAACAGACAAACTCTCTTTTCCACTCTGCTTTATCATGGTATCGTACCCGAAAAAGACATCCCGGCAGCCAGCGACTCACTGCTAAAAGCCGTACAAAATGGACCATCAGGTCACTTCAACACTGGTATCTTTGGCACAAAGTATGTCCTGGAAACTTTATCAAAATATGTTTCTGTACAGAAGGTTTTTGATATCGTGAACAGCACTGAATACCCCGGTTGGGGACATATGATCGACAATGGAGCTACCACCATTTGGGAAACATGGAAAGAGAGTGATAACACATTCTCAAACTGTCATCCTATGTTTGGGATGGTAACAGAATGGTATTACAGATGGATTGGGGGCATCAGGCCAGAGGCTGAGTACCCCGGATTTGAAAAATTTATTCTTGCCCCTAACACTCCCGAAGGTTTGGATTATGCCAACTGCAGCTACAAAACTCCTCATGGAGAGATAGTCTCAAACTGGAAGAAAGATGGGAATGTCACCACTTTTGAAATAACAATTCCAAAAGAAACAAAAGCAAATGTAAGCCTGCCTATTGATGAATCAGCTGATTACACAATTGAAAAAGATGGTAAGAAAATTGATTCGGGTGATTTTGAATTGAAGGCCGGGGAATATGTTATTAAGGTGATCGTATCGTAGGGACGCATATTTGCGTCCGTGAACATGTTTGCACCTTCCATCGAAAGGACGCAAATATGCGTCCCTACGATATATATCCCAAAGAGGTCAAAAAATCGTCAACATCATTGATGGTTTCATTGTAATCTTCCAGGTTGCGGAAATTGAACCATCCGTGGCCCTTGCCTTCATATAATTTGAGATCGCAGCGACTGCCAACGATCTCCATTACTTTTTTGTAATACCTGGCTGTCTCAACGGGAATAAGCTGATCATTCGTCCCCACCATAAAAAGAGTTGGGGGTGCACCTTCCATGATGTTATGCAAAGGAGAAAAACTCTTATAATCTGCACCTATTCTTTCGTAGCCATAGCCTCCCGGCCTATTGTCAATCACAGGATTAAAGAGCACCAAAGCATTTGGTTTACAGCTAATTGACAAATCCTCACCCTCCTCATTATAAGCCTCTATTATCGCTGTGGCAGCCGCCAGATGGCCTCCGGCTGATCCTCCAGAACCAATTATCCTGTCGGGATCTACTCCATATTCTGTAGCATGAGATCTGATAAAGCGAACAGCAGATTTTGCATCTTTCAGGGACTCAAATGGACTCGCTTTGTGAGGATTCTTCACCCTGTACTCGGCCAGAAAACAGACAATACCCTTGCTGGAAAAATATTTTGCATGCTCCTCAAACTGGGAAACGGCACCACCATTCCATCCCCCACCAAAGAAAAATACCATTGCAGGAGATCCGTCTGATCCCTTAATTTCATCAGGAAAATAAACATCCATCGATAATAACACAGTATCAATCTTCTTGTACACCACCTGCTTATCAGCCTGTGCAAAAAGAGAAATGCTGGACGCGAGAAGAAGGAATGTGAGTACTGATGTTTTCATGATTGCCAGCTTGGAAAAACAAAGATGGGAAAAAGTGACGATTTTTCTAGATAAAACGGTAGCTCGCCATTAGGTCCCTGCTTTCGCAGGGATGACGTTCACCTTTACCAGCAGTGTTTACTAAAGTACTCTTGCGAAAACAGATAAGGATTGCCAATGCACTATAGCCAACAGTGCTCGCCAAAGAAAAGGTCCCCGATAATAATCGGGGCAGGCTATCCCGGACGGAGCGAAGCGGAGATCCGGGACCGGATAGCAATGGTACAATGAACATCAATGATCATTAATTATACTAATTTTATCATACGAAAAACCAAAACCATAAGTAATGAAGTTGACCAAATTTCTTGTCTTCCTAATTTCTTCGATACTAATTTCTTCATGCGGCACTACCCCCGAATCCTCCTGGGAACCAGTAGCAAACGGAATCTGGAAATACTCAGTTGGAGATCCTGATGCCATTAACCTTCTTGATGTCGCAAAAGCGGTTCCAAATATTGAAAGCCTCAATAAACACGAGATCAAAAAATTTCCTTTTGATAAAGACCTAATCGAGATCAATGAACTTGACGGCAAACTATACATAAAATTTCCTCTTGAAAAAAAGGAGCAGATATATGGTATGGGCCTTCAGTTCACCAGTGTTAACCGCAGGGGTCAGATTTTTAATCTTCATGTTGATCATTATGGAGGAAAAGATAATGGACGAACGCATGCTCCCGTGCCATTTTATGTGTCCAGTAATGGCTATGGAGTTTTAATAAATTCTGCCAGGTATATGACTGTTTATGTTGGATCAGCTAATAGGGTTGACAGCAAAAACAAGCCTGCTGTTTATGATCGAAACACAGATAAAAACTGGTCGGCTCAGCCCGAATCAGATATGGTTGAAATACTTATCCCCGACACTAATGCTGAGATAATCATTTTCAAAGGTGATTCTCCTCTGGAAGTTATCAGCAAATACAACCTCTACTGTGGCGGTGGATGCTTACCTCCCAAATGGGGACTCGGATTTACTTACAGAACCCATACTCTTTATCCTGATGATCGGGTTCTGGCAGAGGTGGACAATTTTGAAGAAAATGGTTTCCCTCTGGATTTCATTGGCCTCGAACCAGGGTGGATGAATATGTCCTATCCATGCTCCTTTGAGTGGGACGAAGAGAGATTTCCAAAACCTGAAGAATTCGTAAAAAACATGTTGGATAAGGGAGTCAGAGTTAACCTCTGGATGAACCCCTACATTGCCCCCAAAGCAAAACTTTACAGTCCAATGCTGCCTTACTCAGGAACACATACAGTATGGAATGGAATAGTACCGGATTATACTATGCCGGAAGCAAGAAAATTATTTACCGATCACTATTTGAAAAACCAGCTTGATATTGGAGTATCAGGAGTAAAAATTGATGAGATTGATGGTTTCGATAGTTGGTTATGGCCAGATGTGGCGACCTTCCCCTCAGGAACAAGTGCAGAAGTTATGAGACAAACATACGGTCTGATGATGCAGGAGATGCTTAGTAAACTATATCACGATAAAAATATCAGGACTTACGGTTTAACCAGAGCATCAAACGCAGGAGCATCCCGCTTTCCCTTTGTAATCTACAACGACTATTATAAACATCAGGATTTTATAACTGCACTGATAAACTCATCATTTTCAGGAGTTCTCTGGACGCCTGAGGCCAGAAGCTCCGATGATGGAGAAGAGTGGCTGCGAAGAGTACAGGCAGTTTGCTTCTCACCAATGGCCATGATAAACGCCTGGTCGAGTGGAACACTACCATGGTCTTATCCTGATGTATACGAAGAAGTTAAGGATATTGCCTTATTGAGAATGCAACTCCTGCCTTACATATACTCAACCTTTGCCGAATATCATTTTCAAGGCATTCCACCAATCAGGCCAATGCAATTGGTGGAAGGATTTGTCGACAATGAGAAAGCAGTTAAAGGAGAACTGCATGACACAAAAAACCCTTATGAACTAGCTAAGAAAAGAGATATTAAAGATCAGTATATGTTTGGCGAAAGCATACTGGTAGCTCCGGTTTTTGCCGGTCAGGTTTACAGAGATGTCATTCTGCCTGCTGGAAAATGGTACGATTTCTATACAGGTGATTACGTGGGAGGAAATGAAATCATTGAAGTTAAAGCCAAATTAGAAGAGATTCCCCTATTTGTAAAAGACGGCGGTATTATTCCAATGGTAGCGGCAAGGCTTCACGCCCCTAAAAATGGTGAAATATTGCCTCTCGAAGTCCGCCATTACGGCACCTCCGAAGGCGAATTCATGCTTTACGACGATGATGGCGAAACCTTCAACTACGAAAAAGGCGAATACTCCTGGACCAAACTAAGCGTCAAAAAATCAGGAACATCACTTTCCGGTACATCTAAAAAAGAAAAAGAAGGCATATATAACTACAGCACAATAAATTGGAAATTCATGACTAGATAAGGCAAGAGATTCCAGTACGGACGGGGGCCTTGTGCCCGTCCGGTGATAATAGCCACCCCAGCCCCTCCTTAAACAAGGATGAGCTCAAGCCGTAAGGACGGGGGCCTTGTGCCCGTCCGATGATAGCACAGCTAAAATGAAATTAAAATGATAAAAAACACCGCAATCCTCATCACCTTTATTGCAGCCCTCACAGCCTGCACCCAGCAACCCGAAACCCGAAACTCGCAACCCGCAACCCAAGACTTGATCCAATATGTCAACCCCATGATTGGAACCAAGAATATGGGCCATACATATCCCGGGGCCACATCCCCCTTCGGAATGGTTCAGCTCAGCCCTGAAACTAACCAACAGGCGATGTATATAAATGGGAGCTACAATCCTGATGCCTACCGCTACTGCTCAGGTTATCAATATGACGACTCAACAATATTTGGTTTTAGCCATACTCATTTCAGTGGCACAGGCCATTCAGACCTTGGTGATCTACTGGTAATGCCAACATCAGGAAAATTAAATCTGAACCCAGGAATAGCTGAAGAACCCGGAAGCGGTTACCATTCACAATTCTCTCACGAGAATGAGGATGCTGAACCGGGATATTACAAAGTGAAACTGGATGATTATGATATCCAGGCGGAACTAACAGCATCTGACAGAGTGGGTTTTCATAAATATATATTTAACCAAAGTGATGAGGCCCATATTATCCTCGATCTGGTATCCAATATCTATAATCATGAGCAAAAAAATGTCTGGACCTTTATCAGGGTAGAAAATGATTCTCTGCTTACCGGCTACCGACAAACCCACGGATGGGCCAGGACCAGGTTTGTCTATTTTGCCATGAAATTTTCCGAGCCAATTGAATCATATGGTCATAAGAAATACGATAATTCACCGTACAATGGGTTCTACAGGAAATTTAACGAGTATGAAAACTTCCCTGAGATGGCCGGGAGAAATATCAGGGCCTTCTTCAACTTCGATGTTAGCAAGGGAGACAACATCAGGATAAAATTTGCCCTTTCAAATGTTAGTACTGCCGGGGCTTTAATGAATATGGAGGCCGAAATTCCTCATTGGGATTTTGAACAAACAAAGCTGGAGACACAGGAAAAATGGAATACAGAGCTTTCCAAAGTTATTGTGGAAACCGAAACCCCAGAACAAAAGGAAACCTTCTACAGTGCTTTGTATCACACAATATTAGGACCTATTATTTATGAAGATGTGGATGGTTCCTATCGTGGTCTCGATCAGAATATCCACCAATCCGACGGATTTACCAATTACACAATTTTCTCTCTTTGGGATACTTATCGTGCGCTACATCCGCTTTTCAATATCCTGCAGCCGGAACGCAATAACGACATGGTAAAATCCATGCTTGCCCACCATGATCAGAGTGTCCATCACATGCTTCCGGTTTGGAGTCATTATGCTAATGAGAATTGGTGCATGGTAGGCTATCATTCCGTTTCTGTTATTTCAGATGCCATTATTAAGGGAGCATCAGATGTTGATCTCGATGAAGCCCTTAAAGCATGTACCAATACTGCAACAGTAAGCTATTATGATGGTGTGGGTGATTACATAAAATCAGGATATGTTCCCGAAGATAAAAGTTCCTCCTCAGTTTCCAAAACCTTGGAATATGCCTATGACGACTGGTGTATAGCTCAGATAGCGAAGAAAGCCGGTAATGATAAAGTATATCAGGAGTACATGAAAAGATCAGGATATTACACCAATGTATATGACCCTGAAATTGGATATATGCGACCTAAAC
>CAYXQX010000053.1:0-13479 GCA_964467485.1 uncultured Porphyromonadaceae bacterium
CACCAATAGTTCCTCCTCAATTTTTTGTTGATGTGAGCAGTGTAATGGATACCAAAAGAGAGATGCTTCAACATCATCATTCCCAAAAAGAATTGATGAAGGTGATGCATAAGATGGACAATTTTTTTGAGATTGTTTACCAAGGTAATAAGGATTATGGTTCGATGGTGGGGGTGGAGTATGCTGAGGTTTTCTGGCAGCATCTTGGAGGTGGATTCCAGAGGGAACAACAGGTTCAGGAAGACCTTAAGAATTTTGTAAAATATATGAAATAGTTAAAATAATTTGAAAATGAATAATCAGGATAATAGATATAATAAATTTGCTCTCGTAAGGGAGATGCTTGAGACCTCAGATGTTGTTAGAAAATTCGAGCCTGCTTGCTCACAGGGAATGGCCTCTAAAAGCAAGGGGAAAAAGGGTCTTTTCTTAACAGGAGAGGGTAGTAGTAGAATATTCCCGGCTAAAAGAGCTCAGTATGCATCTAAAAAAGCAGGCTCCCCGTGGCCAATTCTCACTGAGGGTTCAACTCAGGCTATGGACTATAAGCTTGGCGAGTTTGCTGTTTATGGTGCATCCAATTCGGGACAGACTAAGGAAGTGGTGCGTTTGTTCCAGCTTTTAAAAAATGAGAAGCATGATACCTTTTTTAGTTTAACTGCAAATCCTGATACAACCCTGGAAAAGCTAGCTCTTGATGCGCATGTGATGAACTGTGGTAAGGAAAATGCGGTTGCAGCCACAAAGTCGGTTATCGAACAGGGCCTTTTTTACGACAGCCTTCTAAGGAATATGGCTGGTGAAGAAATGGAGGGAATGGAATTGTTAGCTGATCAGATTAACCAGGTTTTGACTATGGATATTGATCCAGAATTAACCGAGTTGATGAAGAATGCCGATATGATATATTTTGCTGGTAGAAATACTGGTGTAGCTGAAGAGCTAACGCTTAAGACCAATGAGATTACCAGGAAGAAATCCGACTTTCTTGAAGGAACATATGCCGTTCATGGTATTGAAGAGGTGATGGACAAAAAAGAGATTGTTATTGTGGTCGATCCATTTGAAAGCGAAGAAGAAAAATTCAGAGAGTGTTTGGTTGAAGGTGTAGGAATGCCGGTCATTGCCTTGGCCAGTCGTCAAACATCTTTCCCAACAATTCGGATTCCTGATGGTGGACAATATGCTGATTATGTCGAACTTGCTGCCGGGTGGAATCTCCTGGTAGAAATAGGAACAGCTCTTGGGATCGATCTGGATAAACCTGTTCGTGCAAGAAAAGTTGGCAATGAGTATATAGTATAGTTTTTAAGGGAGGGATTGCAGGAAACATAACATCCTTAAATTTTTAGTTTTATGATTAAAGTTGCATTGGGAATTGATATTGGCGGAACAAATACTGATTTTGCGTTTGTTGATCGTAAGGGAAATACCATTGTCGAAGGAAGAATCCATACTAATGGGTACTCCGAAATTGAAGTTTTTCTTGGAGCACTGAACGAAAAGATACGTCTGGCTGCAAGAAATTCTCCTAAGAAACTTGATGTAATCGGGATCGGCATAGGTGCACCTATGGGAAATATCAATAAAGGCACTATTGAGCATGCGGCCGATTTGCCTTGGAAAGGTATAGTTCCCCTTGCTGAATTAATGTCCAGACATACAGATCTTCCCATTGTGGTTACTAATGACGCCAATGCTGCTGCTCTGGGAGAAATGATTTTCGGAGGAGCCCAGGGGATGAAGAACTTTGTAGTTATCACTCTGGGTACTGGTTTGGGAAGTGGGATTGTGGCCAATGGACAGCTTCTTTATGGTCAGGATGGTTTTGCCGGAGAGATTGGGCATACCATTGTAAGGCCGGGGCGTACCAATCGTGAATGCGGTTGTGGACGTGTGGGTTGCCTTGAAACATATGTGTCTGCAACTGGTATCAAACGTACATTGTTTAAGATAATGTCGGATTCAATAAAACCTTCTGTGCTCAGAGACTTGTCTTTTAATGAGATGACTTCTCGCGATATTAGTGATGCGGCTGAAAAGGGTGATGTATTGGCTATCAGGGCATACGAGCATACGGGTGAGATGTTGGGATTAAAATTGGCCGATCTGGTTGCTCATACTAATCCTGAGGCAATATTTCTTTTTGGTGGACTCACTCTTGCAAAGGACTTAATAATTGAACCAACAGAAAGAGCATTTGAAGAAAATTTGCTTAATGTCTATAAAGGGAAAGTCAAACTTTTGGTTTCCCAACTAAATTATATAAACTCAGCTATTCTGGGAGCCAGTGCTCTGGCCTGGGATAATTATGAAAATCAACAAGAATCATGAAAGTAAATACCCGAATAATAGTTTTTGTTTTTGCAGTCGGTCTGCTCATTTCCTGTCAGAATAATTCAAGTGTAGATTACACAAAATGGGTTGATCCTTTTATTGGTACTGCTAATCATGGTCATACCTTCCCGGGAGCAACAACACCCTTTGGGATGGTGCAGCTTAGTCCGGATAATGGAGTAAGCGGCTGGGACTGGTGCTCAGGCTACAATTATATTGATTCTACTATTGTTGGGTTTTCACACACACACCTCAGTGGCACCGGTATTGGTGATCTGGCTGATGTGTTATTTCTTCCAACCATAAAGAATCTGGATGAAAGCGATTACAAGACAGGCAAGGAGTTTATTTATCAGTTCAAGGCCTGGTATACACACGAGGAGGAAGAAGCTTCCCCAGGTTATTATGCACTTACTTTCCGTGATTGGGAGTCCCATGACAATCCGGTGAAAGCTGAATTAACTGCGACAAAAAGAGTGGGTATCCATTCTTATGATTTTCCTGATGGTCAGCCCTCAAACCTGGTTCTTGATCTGGGCTTTGCAATTAACTGGGATGCCCCTGCTGAGACCTTCATCAATGTTGTTAATGATACCTTGATCCAGGGTTACAGAAAATCCAAAGGTTGGGCTAATAATCAGCACGTTTATTTTGCAGCATCATTTTCTGAACCCATTGAATCATATTCACTGTATAAATCAGGAATGAAAATTGATCCTACAACTATAGTAAAAGGTAAATACTCTGAGGCAATATTTTCATTTGGCGAGAATACCGACAAGCTCATGATGAAAGTGGCTATCTCTCCTACAAACATGAAAGGAGCTTTGAAGAACCTGATGGTGGAAGCTCCGCATTGGAATTTTAAAAAGTATCGTAAAGAAGCTAAAAACGCATGGAATAAGGAGCTTTCGACTATAGACGCTAAAACCCAGGACGAAGGGCTAAAAAGAACCTTCTATACTGCTCTTTACCATAGCTTTATTGCCCCAAATCTTTTTTCTGATATAGATGGTCAATACCGTGGTATCGATAGGGAGATACATCAGACTGATGGATGGGATAATTATACAGTATTTTCTTTATGGGACACCTTCAGGGCAGCACATCCTTTATTTACACTTACTCAGCAGGATAGGATTCCTGACCTTATAAATGCTATGCTTGTTCATTACGACGAAAGCGGCTTGTTGCCGGTGTGGTCTCTGGATGGCTGCGAAACAAATTGCATGATAGGTTATCATGCAATTCCCGTGATAGTTGATGCTGCAACCAAAGGGTTTAAGTTCGACTATGAAAAGGCTTTTGAGGCTATGAAGGCCAGTGCGATGAATGATGGAAGCGGAAAACATGACGACAGGGGGCTTAAAGAATACATGGAGTATGGATATATACCTGCCGACCTGGAGAATGAGTCCGTTTCAAAAACCCTTGAATATGCCTATGATGATTGGTGTATAGCCCAAATGGCGAAAAAACTGGGTAAGGATAATGAATACAAGTATTTCATGGAAAGAGCAGTGTATTTCAGAAATCTTTTTGATCCGGAATTGGGCTTTTTCAGAGGTAAATTGTCTGACGGTACATGGAAGCCGGGATTTAACCCACTATTCAGCAATCATAGAGATGATGAATATACAGAGGGGAATGCCTGGCAGTATCTTTGGTTTGTGCCACATATGCCAGAAGAATTGATTGAGCTTCTCGGAGGGAATGAAAAATTTTCAGAAAAGCTTAATAAACTATTCAATACAAGCGAAAAAGTACAGGGTGAGTATGCATCATCAGATATATCAGGATTAATTGGACAATATGCTCATGGCAATGAACCGGGCCATCATACGGCTTATTTGTTTAATGTGGCAGGCCAGCCCTGGAGAACCCAGGAATTGGTTCACCAAATTATGACGGAATTATACACCGACAAACCTGATGGTTTATGTGGTAACGAAGATTGTGGCCAAATGTCAGCCTGGTATGTTTTGAATGCTATGGGTATCTATCCGCTTAATCCGGCAAATGGAATTTATCAGCTTGGAACTCCGGCTTTTGATCAGTTGACAATAAACTTTCCTGATGGGAAGGCATTTTCTATAACAACTGATAATCTAAGTAAAGAAAATTTCTATGTTCAGGAAGTCAGGCTAAATGGGAAAATTCTCGATCGTACGTGGATTAGCCATGAAGAAATAACAAAGGGAGGAGAGCTCCATTTTGTTATGGGGGCTGAAGCAAAAAAGTAAAATATCACTTTTGCCCGGTTTTTGCAGGATTAGTATTACTATGACTAATAGAGAAATTGTAAGCCGTAGGCAGAGAATCGCTGACCTTTTGTCAGCTAATCGCCTGAAAGAGGCCCTCGGGCAACTGGAACCTATGATTAGCGAGACAGGTTTGGGTGAATGGCAGAGCCGTAAGGAGGAGTTGGATACCACCTATAAGTTTATGTTGAAATATACAATGGAAGGTATCCAGGATCCTGAGAGACAAAAAGTGTATAGTAAGCTGGTTGCCAGGATATATGAACTGTCGGATGTCGTTCAGGAATACTTATTGACCAGGGATTCAGTCGAATTTATATACGTGCAAAAGAGAATCTTTCGGGATGAATTGATGTCGAGACAGTCTCTTGAGAAAGGTCTAGACGAACAATTACTAGGCGGATTTGATAAGAATGATGTCCATCAATATGAAAAAGAGATAGGTTTTTGGTTCAGATATTTCTGGTTAGCTAATAACTACCAGGAGCAACAAAAATCATTGATGGAGAAGGTTATTGTTTCTGAATTAATCACTCCGGAGGAAAAAGCAGTTTTCCTTTCGGCTCTTAATTTAAGCCTTTGGCGATATTTTGATGTTAATAAGTTTGAACTTCTATTTATGTTCTTTGATCAAGAAGATGAGGAGCTTATACAGAGAGCCTTAGTCGGTTTGCTGCTGGCTTTTTACTATTATGATGGAAGGCTGGCATACTATCCAAGAATTAGAAGCAGACTTTTGATCCTCGATGAGGACCCGGGTTTTAAAAAATTGATTGAAGAAATAATAATTCAATTGATAAGAAGCAAAGACACAGAGAAGCTGACCAAGAAGATGCAGGAGGAGATACTGCCCGAAATGATCAAGCTGACACCCCACCTGCAAAAAAAGCTTGATCTCGACAAACTACTAAAAGAAAGTTTGGGAGAAGATCAAAACCCTGAATGGGAAAAATTACTGGATGATACCCCTGAGCTTAAAGGAAAGATGGAGGAGCTGACAGAGCTTCAGATGGAAGGCTCGGACGTGTTTATGAGCAGCTTCTCAATGCTGAAGAACTTCCCGTTTTTCTTAAGTATTTCTAATTGGTTTTATCCTTATTCTGATGACCATCCTGCAGTTAAAGAATTGGCAAAAGGCCATGATAAGGATTGGTTGACAACTTTCCTGACAGCCATTGAAGATAGTGCCTTCATGTGTAATTCTGATAAATATTCCTTTTGCTTTGGAATTCAAAGTATGCCAGATGATATGAAGCATTTTCTGTCGGATGGGCTGAAAGCCGAGTCGGAACAGATGGAAGGTATTCTAAAAGATGAAGAATTAATAAATCCAATCAATAAGTCGCGAAAAGTAATCAGGCAGTATATCCAGGATTTGTATCGTTTTTTCAAACTATTCCCTGAGCATAAAGCATTTAACGATTTTTTTTCAAGCCTTCTTGATTTTCATAATAAGTCGTTTTTCAAGGATCTTTTCGTTGGTGACCGTAAAATCCTTTTCAGCATTGCCGGATTTTATTTTCAAAAGAAATATTACCATGAGTCGGCTGAAGTATACAAAATACTTGAGGGACAAGGGGATGTTTCTGCAGAGGTGCTTCAAAAAATGGCTTATTCATACCAGAAATTAGAGAACTATCAAAAAGCTCTGGATTGCTATTTGAAGGCAGATATTATCCTTCCGGAGAATGCATGGAATCTAAAAAAAATTGGATTGTGCTACAGGTATTTAAAACAGCCGGATAAAGCACTTCCCTATTTTCGTCAGGCAGAGTTTCAGGATCCTGAGAACCTAAATACTGAGGTATCAATTGCACATTGTTTAATAGATTTGCAAAAATATGAGGAGGCTTTGAAATCATATTTTAAGGTTGAATACCTTGCTCCCGATAATCATAAAGTATGGCGTCCTATTGGATGGTGCTCTTTTGTTCTGGGAAAATTCGATCAGTCGCGCAAGTACTATGGGAAATTATTAGAAAGAGGTCAGAACCCTTTTGATCTGATGAACCTTGGGCATGTTAAATGGTGTTTGGGCGACAGGAAAAAGGCCATCGAGTATTACAGAAAATCTATTGTATCAGCTGAAATGGAGCTGGATACTTTCATGGATACTTTCAAAGAGGATATTAAGCACCTAATTGATCATGGTGTCGATCGTGAGGATATACCAATTGTCCTTGATCACCTCAGATATATGCTGGAAGAGTAAATTTTTACTTCCTATTTCATTTCCGGTCATTTTTTAGGTATTTTCGTGTGCGCACACGGAACAGAAAAATTATGACCTATTTAGACAAATTATTTAACCTGAAAGACAGGGTTGTTGTTATCACAGGAGGAGCAGGAGTTCTTGCTACGGAGATGACAAAAGGATTGGGTATGGCTGGATGTAAACTAGTTATCCTCGACCTCAAGCCCGGGGCAGCTGAATCACAAGCTTCACAATTAAAAACCTTAGGTGTTGAGGCGATTGGCTTAACTGCAAATGTATTACAGGAAGAGAGCTTGGTGTCTTGCAGAGAAAAGATAATTAAGGAATTTGGAAGTCTTGATGTTTTGATAAATGCTGCGGGGGGAAATATGCCTGGAGCGACTATCGGACCGGATCAAACTTTTTTCGATCTTAATCTAGATGATCTAAAAAAAGTTATGGATCTGAATTTCATTGGATCTGTATTGCCTTCTCAGGTTTTTGGAAAAGCGATGACTGACAAAGGTGAAGGCTGCATTATCAATATCTCCTCTATGGCTGCAGGACCGGTTATAACCAGGGTTATGGGCTACTCTGCCTCTAAGGCAGGTATTTCTAATTTCACTCAATGGTTGGCGGTTGAAATGGCTCAGAAATTTGGAGAAGGAATCAGGGTTAATGCTATTGCTCCAGGATTTTTTATCGGGGAACAAAACCGCCGACTGTTAACTAATGAGGATGGCTCATACACAGAACGGGGAATGGATGTTATTAAAAAAACGCCCATGGCAAGATTCGGTCTGGCAGAGGAATTGGTTGGAGCTGTTTTATATTTGGCGGGAGATGCGTCGAAATTTGTTACGGGAACAATCATGCCTATAGATGGCGGTTTCAGTGCTTTTTCAGGTGTTTAGGATCTTAATTCTTAATAAAAATATAAAATGAAGTTCCTCATCTCATCAATATTAGCTTTTTTCCTGATTTCCTGCGGCACCTTGTCCCAGAAACCGGATTTTGCATGGATTCTTCCCGGCGCTGATTTTGATCGCCAGGACTATCCTATCAGCATTGAGTTGCCTGGTGAAATTGAGTCAGACAAAGGAAACCCAGTCCTCGTTGAGATAGTAGATGGTAAACAGGTACAGGTACCAAGTCAGATAAGTTATGGCGAGGAGCTTGAACTCAGCTGGATAGTAGAGGGAATAAGTAAGGCCGGCCAGGAGAGGCAATATGAGCTTAGGTTTGACAAAGGTAAGGCGGAGATATCGGAAATTAAGGTTGAGAAAAATGATACAACATTATTTCTGACCAGAGGAGATCAGCCAATACTTCATTATTGTTATAAAGAAATGCCAGCACCGGCAGGACAGTCATATCTTTTTGCCAGAAGTGGTTTTATTCACCCACTTTATTCGCCATCAGGGGAGGTTCTAACATGGGCTCAGCCCCCTGACCATCTTCATCATGTTGGTTTATGGAATCCTTGGACTAAGGTAACCTGGAAGGATAATCATACTGATTTCTGGAACCTTGCGGCAGGCCTGGGGACTGTCAGGTTCCGAGATGTTCTTACTACTGAAAATGGATTGGTTTATGCCGAATTTTGTGTTCTCCACGATCATATTGCTTTTGTCCCTCCCAAGCCCCCAAAGGAAGAGGATGAATATTCCGGAGATGAGGTTATAGTTATGGAAGAAGAATGGATAATCAGGGTTTGGGATATGGAAGATGGTTATCTTCTTGATTTCACTTCCCTTATCAGGAATGTCCTGGATGAATCAATTTCACTTGATGCCTATAGATATGGTGGAGGATTAGGGTACAGAGCTACATCCAAATGGAATAAAGATAATTCAATTGTGCTAACTTCTGAAGGAAAAACCCGGGAAAACGGAGATGCTACCAGAGCTAAATGGGCCTGGATATCAGGAGATTTAGAAGGGAAGGCTACAGGCTTATTATTTATGTCGGATCCTGATAATTATGATTTTCCACAGCCAATGAGGATTTGGCCTGATAATTCTAACGGTGTTGGCCACCAGTATTTTGAATTTACCCCAATACGTGAAAAAGCCTGGATACTTGAACCTGGTCAAACATACTCGCAAAAATACAGAATCTGGGTTCAGGAAGGTGATGTCATTCCTGAAAAAGCAGAACAGCAATGGCAGCAGTATGTTAAAGCCATGGATCAGAAAATTTCCTATCTTTCAAACTGAAAAACATTCCTATGAGAAGAATTCTTTCCTTACTTCTATTGCCTTTTTTTCTTTTAGCTTGTCAAACTGAACAAGCCAACAAGAAAGTATTAATTTACACGAAAAACGGAGAAGGCTATGTACACGATAATATCCAGGCATCTGTTGATATGCTCACCGCATTGGCTGATGAGAATGAGATAGAGTATTTGGTAACAGACAAACCTTCTGTTTTTACTGATGATCAATTATCGGCTTTTGATGCCTTGATTTTTACCAATACCAATAATGAGGCTTTTGATAATGATGATCAAAGACAAGCTTTTAAACATTATATCCAGTCGGGAGGAGGATTTGTTGGGATTCACTCTGCATGTGGTAGTGAAAGGGATTGGCCCTGGTTTTGGCAGATGCTTGGCGGTACATTTGTCCGCCACCCACCATATCAGGAGTTTACAATAAAGGTTATTGATAGTGATCATCCGTCAACTTCCTTTATTACAGGAGATTGGGCATGGGAGGATGAAGCATATTATCTCGATCACCTTAACCCTGGAATTCATGTCTTACTGGCTCATGATATGACCACAATCGAAGACAAAGGAAAGGATGAATACCCGGGGGTAGTTTTTGGAGATCTCTATCCGGGAGCCTGGTGTCAGGAGTTCGATGGAGGGAGACAATGGTATACAAGTTACGGACATCATATAAAACACTATTCAGACCCTACCTATATGCAGCATGTTTTGGGTGGGATATTATGGACATTAGATAAATAAAACATCATGGACAGAAGAAAATTTTTAAAAACTACAGGAGTTGCAGGAGCGAGCATAATTGTATTGCCAACAATAGTTCCTTCTAGTGTATTTGGGAAAAATGCACCGAGTAATCGCTTGAATATTGCTCAGATAGGATGCGGACGCATGGGCCGTGGAGATATGGGGAGTGTAATGAGACAGGATAATGTTCGTTTCATGGCCGTTTGTGATGTTGACTCTAAGAGGATGAAGGATGGTAAGAAGATGATCGATGATTTCTATGCCAGTCAGGGAAAACCTAATGAGGTTGATGTTAAGATGTATGGCGATTACAGGGAATTGTTAATGGATCCTGAGATTGATGGAGTTGTAATCAGTACTCCTGATCACTGGCATTCACAGCCAGCCATTGAAGCAGCTTATGCTGGGAAGCATATATATTTGCAGAAGCCAACATCTCTTACCATTGTTGAAGGCAGGCAGCTAAGTGATGCAGTGCACCGCTCCGGTGTGATTTTCCAGATTGGTAGTCAGCAACGATCAGCTGATCAGTTCAGGTATGCTTGTGAGCTTGTTCGTAATGGTCGTATAGGTAAGATACATACAATTAAAATTGGTTTGCCTGGTGATCCGGGAGGAGATAAGGAACCTGAAATGGCAATCCCTTCTAATTTAAATTACGATATGTGGCTGGGATCAACACCAGAGACGTATTATACCGAAAAAGGTGTGCATCCACAGCACGACTATAGTCGCCCGGGATGGTTAAGAAGAGAACAGTTTGGTGCTGGTATGATTACTGGTTGGGGTGCTCATCACCTGGATATTGCACACTGGGGAATGGGAACTGAATTCTCAGGTCCAATAGAGGTTGAAGCAGAAGCTAAATTCCCAACAAGTGGTTTGTGGAATGTTCATGGCGACTTCATGATGAAAGCAAAATATGCTAACGGTGTGACTATGCATGTTAGTGGAGAATACACCAATGGAGTTCGCTTTGAAGGAGAAGATGGATGGATATTTGTTACCAGAGGTAATTACCAGGTAACTGATTCTGATCCTGTAACTTTTGATGCTAATAAGAAATCTTTGGATGCAAGTGATGAAAAGATTCTCAAGTCCAAAATTGGTGAAGATGAGATAAACCTTTATCGCAGTAGTAATCATTATGGTAACTGGGTTGAATGTATGCAAACCCTGAAGCAGCCAATCGCTCCTGTTGAGGTAGCTCATCGTTCATGTTCTGCTTGTCTGTTAGGTCATATTGCTATGAAGTTTGAGGGTAAACTTAAGTGGGACCCACGAAGAGAGAGATTTATTGATAATGATGATGCAAATGCTATGTTAAGTCGTCCTCAGCGATATCCTTATGGAACAGATTATGTCAGTTAGAAATGGTTTATTTTTTATTTTCTTCACCATGATTTTCACCTCATGCAGTGGGCCAGAAAAAGAACAGGATTATCTTGTTACTCTGATGACTGCAGATCCAGGCCATTTCCATGCTGCTTTGGTTCAGAAAATTATGTATGATGAAATTAATCCTGAGGTTTATGTGTATGCTCCTGATGGACCTGATGTACAGGATCATCTGAAAAGGATTGAAGGCTTCAACACCCGGGAGGCAGATCCTGCCTCCTGGAAAGTGAATAGCTATCTGGGCCCCGACTTTTTCAATAAGCTTTTGGAGGAAAGGCCTGGCAATGTTTTGAATTTGTCTGGCAATAATCAAAAGAAAACTGAATATATCCACCAGGCTATTAGTCGGGGAATCAATGTTTATGCAGATAAGCCTATGGCTATTAATATCCAGGATTTTGAACTCCTTAAGGATGCTTTTAAAATAGCTGAGGAGAATAATGTTCTGCTGTATGATGTTATGACCGAGAGATTTGAAATTACTTCTCTTCTCCAAAAGGAACTGGCAAATACACCCAGCATATTTGGGGGATTTGCAGTTGGCAGTCGGGATAAACCATCAATAACAAAGGAAAGCGTTCATCATTTTTTTAAATATGTGGCTGGAAATGAAATCAAAAGACCAGCTTGGTTCTTTGACGTGGAGCAGGAAGGTGATGGGATTGTTGATGTAACAACCCATCTGGTAGATTTGGTTCAGTGGGCTTGTTATCCGGAAAGAATTCTGGATTATAAGAATGATATTGAGATAATTAAGGCTTCAAGGTGGCCTACTACCTTAAGCGAATCCGAGTTTAATAAGGTGACCAGGCTAAACGGTTTTCCCGATTATCTCAAGAAAGATCTTTCAACGGACTCTACTCTAGAGGTATTTTGCAATGGAGAAATGGTTTATAAACTGATTGATGTATATGCCAAGGTAGGCGTAGAATGGAGGTACAAAGCCCCGGAGGGAGCGGGAGATACCCATTTTTCCTTGATGCGTGGAAATCTCGCTAATCTCGAAATAAGGCAGGGGCCTGAGGAAAACTACAAACCTGAATTATATGTTTTCCCAAATGATGTTCCAGATGATTGGGAAAAATCTCTTGACTCTTACATCAGGAAGCTTGAGTTAAAATACCCGGGATTGAAGCTCGTTGCTTATAAAAAAGGTTATCGATTGGATATACCTGACGAATTTAGGATTGGGCATGAAGGTCATTTTGGACAGGTTACAGAAAAGTTTCTTGAGTACTTTAAAAATGGCAAATTGCCTGATTGGGAAGTTCCAAATATGATTGCAAAATATTATACCACCACAGCAGCTTTTGAGTTAGCAAAAAAATAGGTTTTATGGAATTAGCAGGAGCCCTGGTCCTTATAATCAGCTTTATTATTTTACTAGTTATTGGTGTCCCTATCGCATTCAGCATAGGGATATCAGCTATAATAACAATGCTTGTTGGGATTGAAGCTATTCCTGCTTTCACAACTATAGCGCAGAGGATGGCTACTTCTTTGGATAGTTTCCCCTTGCTGGCTATTCCCTTTTTTGTGTTGGCCGGGCAGCTAATGAACAAAGGGGGCATAGCCAAACGTTTGATCAATCTTGCCAAGGTAATGGTTGGCTGGATACCCGGAGGACTGGCTTTCGTGAATATTATTGCCAATATGCTTTTTGGGGCAATCTCAGGCTCTGCTGCTGCTTCAGCTTCCGCTATTGGAGGTTTTATGAGCCCTGTGATGGAAAAGGATGGTTATCCAAAGGCTTTTAGCGCAGCTGTAAACATAACATCAGCTACCACTGGACTTATTATCCCGCCTAGTAATATTCTTATTGTTTATTCACTCGCCAGTGGTGGAGTTTCTATTGCAGCTCTTTTTATTGCAGGATACGTTCCAGGTATTTTGGTTGGTTTATCTCTAATGCTGGTTGCTGGTTATTATGCCCGCCGAATGGATGTGACGGTTACAGAAAAAGTGACTCTTAAGGAGGGTATATTTCGCTTTTTTGATGCGATTCCAAGTTTGTTTATGCTGGTTATTGTGATTGGAGGTATTGTAGCAGGATACTTCACTGCAACGGAGGCATCAGGAATAGCGGTGGTGTATACGCTTGCTCTGGCAATGATCTATCGGGAGGTGAAGATTAAAGACCTCCCGAAAATTATTCTGGATACAGTTGAAATTGTTGCGATCGTTCTTCTCCTGGTAGCTGCCTCAATGGCTCTGTCGTGGGTAATGTCTTTTCAGGATATCCCTCAGTCAATGTCGCAAGCTATGTTATCAATAAGCGATAATAAGGTTGTTATACTTCTTATAATCAA
>CAYXQX010000054.1:0-13378 GCA_964467485.1 uncultured Porphyromonadaceae bacterium
CATATACTAACATAATCGAGCTTTTTCCCCTTTCGAATCAGCTTATCGATATGCCTGTCGAAACGCTCATAGTGGGTAAAAAAAGCAGCCTCCGGAAAATAGTTATCCATCACTCCAACACTATCAAAAGGATCCAGAGCAGCAATAAGATCATTACCCGTATCCTTGATAGCCTTCATATGTCGGGGAGCAATATATCCAGCAGCACCAATCAATGCAAAATTCTTCATGTGCATAAAGGTAGAAAACAAATCAATGTAACTAAAATGAAAACGTCATTCCGGACGAAGCGAAGATCCGGGACCGGATGGCACAGTTGCGTCTTCCCTACAAATAAACAACATACAAAATCCCAATGGCCACCACAGCATAAATAAGCGTAAGTGGCAGGCCTATCTTCATGAAATCTTTAAACTTATATCCTCCCGGACCATATACCATCAGGTTGGTCTGGTAGCCGTGGGGCGTGATGAAGTTGGCAGCGGCGGCAACGGCTGTTAACAGGGCAAAGGGTACCGGGTTTACTCCCAGATTCAGGGCTGTGGTTAGAGCAATCGGCAGTATTAGAGCCACCGAGGCGGTATAGGTTATGTAGGCAGCCAGCACCGAGGTGATAAGGTAGAGACCGGCCATTATGCCGATCAGCCCCAATGGCCTCATGGCGTTGATCACCCCCCAGGCAATGGTGTCGGCCAGACCTGTTTTAACCATGGCCGTACCCAGAGCGAGAGCCATAACTATGATAATGCCCAGGTTGTAGTCTATGCTTCCTGCTACCTTTTTGGGATCGGCAATCTTTGTTAACATCAGGATAACAATATATACTACCAGTCCCATAAAGAGAGTGATGATATTAAAGGCGGAGAGAATAATGACGACTGCCAAGCCTCCTAAAATGGTAAGCCCCTGGAGTAGGCCGGGCTTGTTGATCTCCCTGATGGTTTGTAAGGGATAAAAGTCTTTGGTGTATTCGGCCCTGGCAACAAAGGCCGGACCGGCTAGTAATAGTATAACATCACCCGGTTCCAGCTTGATACCGGCTGTCTTAGCCTTGAGCTTCTCACCGTTGCGGTGTACGCCCAGAACCACGGAATCGAAGCGCTTGCGGAATATGCCTTCGTTTACAGTATGACTAACCAGCGAACTATTATGACTAACAACTACCTCAACGATGCTTGTCTGTTCGTTATGCAGAAAGAAACCTACATCGGAAAGAGTGAGGCCTTCATGAACATCCACCAACTCGGAGACGGCACTGGTGTTGCCGGTAAAAATCAGTATGTCGCCTTGCTTCAGTCGATAATCAACATTGGTTGATGCCACTCTCCCTCCCCAAGTGCCCGGCCTATCTTCATCTTTTTCACCTCCATCGGCTCTACCAATCTCAGCCAGACTGAGATCAGGGAGCTCTAGTAAGCCCGACTCAGGAATGGTTTGTCCAATCAAGGAGCTTTTTTTCTTCACCACAGCCTCAACCATATATTCCCTCTCGTTGGCATTCAGGTTCTCGATGAGGTCTTTGCGGGCAGGCAGTAGCTTATCGCTAAACAGCAAGAGATACAACATACCTATCACCAACATCGGTAATCCTACCCAGGCAAACTCAAACATACCCAGAGGTTTCATACCGGGGATAACCTGCTGATCCGATATCAAGCCGTTAACAATCAGGTTGGTACTGGTTCCTATCAGAGTAACACATCCCCCAAGAATTGCAGCGTAGGAAAGTGGTATCAGGAATTTTGATGCCGGGATCTTATGACGCTTGCTCCAATTCATAACATAAGGCATCATGATAGCCACCAGCGGTGTATTATTCATGAAGGCCGAGAATCCCGCCACGGGTAACATCATCTTGGCCAGAAATCCTCTCTGACTGCTGGTACCCCGGAAAATTTTGTCGAACATACCATCAATAACACCCGTTCGCCTGATCACATCGCCAACCAGTAATAACATGATGATCACCATTATCTGCTCGTTCGCAAATCCTGCCAGCATATCACCGGGCGTAAGTATGCCAAAAAGAGTAAGCACACTCACCCCAACAACAAAGGTAAATGCCGGCCCAATAATCTCATCGTAGAGACTAATCAGGATGAAAATCAGAACCAGAATTACTAATATGGAATCGAAATCTAAAATCATCTTTTTTTGCGCCAGACACAGCTTCGCCCCCTCAGTCCCATGATAATCATGGCCGATTTAGGCACATATTCCATAATCCGGATGGAAGCCGGTACGGACGGGGGCCTTGTGCCCGTCCAGTTTTTCGAACAGCCCGTCCTTAAGCGAGATACGCCGCCGGGATCGTTACCACCAGCGAATATCCAATATTATCAATCCTCAACAAGAGCTTCTTCTTGCTGGATACACTAATTATTTCACCCGTGCATCCACTCAAGGGTCCGGCACTGATCTCAACCACCTGCCCCTTTTTAAAATTATCCGTCCTTACCTCCATATCCAGGTTGAGTCCGAGTATGCGCTTTACTGTCTCCAACTGACACTCCGGTATTTTCGCCGCCACCCCTCCAAAACCAACATACTTTACCGCCGCGGGATGCTGCAATACCGTGTAATATTCTTTATTACTAACCTTTACGAAAACATATCCTGAAAAAAGCGGCATTTCAACCCATTTTTTTCGATCCGACCAAACACGTAACCTGCTGATCTTCGGAAGATAAGCCTCATACCCATCTGCTATCAAATCACGCTCCAATTCTTTCTCGCGACGACTCTTGGTATAAATGGCGTACCAATGATATGTCCTATCAATATTTATCATGTATCTTCCTGATTATCAGCGCTCAATCGCATCGCCACGAAACACCCGGCTATATCCTACCCAAACTTAAATAAAACGAGTCAATTGTTGACTCAAATTTTGGTATTTCTGCGATTGATGTTGGGAAAAAATGTTGATGAGTGATGGGTGACAAAATTTCAACTAAATAATTTTTTATACGACTGAAGATGTTTCTTGTACCAGCTGGGGTTGCCTACTCTACTGACTAAGGTGCGGCGGGCCGATTTGCTGTATAACGATCTTACAGGCAGACAGATATATTGAATCAAGTGTCTGGTGAAAAATTGGAGTTTGTAAATGAATGATTGCCAACCCTGATGTTGAAAAAGGAAGTCCAAACGCCTGAAATACCGCTCTGCTTTCCGACTCTCAAAAAACTTTATTCCTGATGGTTCCCCGAATATCTTTGATGCTGTGAAAAGCTGTGCATTAAGCAAATCGGGGTAATAGCCAAATTCCTTCACCGCCTCAAGAGAGTTATTCTTCCCCGATAATAAAAACAAATCATACTGATGCTTTAAATCCATCTGCCCCAGCCTCAATAAATCACTATATACGGGCATGTTCATCATGGTTTGGATAAGCTGGTGATGACCCGACATAACAAACGCCCGCCTATCTTTTTTAGATAATTTTTTATCCCGATTTATACGCTCAAAACTAAATTCACCGCTATACGAACTGGCAACACTCTGCCAATGGATCTCCACAGCGCCCAAAAGATCAGGATTTATTAGTCGGGGAAAATGCCTCTCGCTTGTAAGCATGTCTTCAAAAAATGTATCCCGATTTTTATACCCCAGCTCTTTCAGTATCTCCACAGCTCTAAACAGATCCTCCGGCGGAAGGAGGAAATCAATATCCCCCAGCATGCGTTCACCTGCATCAACATACAAACCATCAAGATAATGCGCCACTCCCTTTATGTATATGGGCTTGATACCATTACGTGCAAGCACCTCATTAATATCCTCCACCTGCGCCATGATAGCATCGTTTCGCCTCACGGTCATCTTGTGTAGCTGAGTCATGTGCTCCACAAGATCCGCAGGCATCTCGCTTAAAAGATGACGGTAGCGCAGGTTGATAAAAAGCGCAGGCAAAACGAGCTGGGAACTGCTAATCCACAGCAACTGCTCCCATACCAGCTTGCCACTCTTCAATACCTCCCTGATCTCACTGATCTCCGTAGCATGTTCGGGGTGCTGCCTTAAACTCAGACATCGACCAATGAAGAAAAGTGTTTCTCTATAAACCATCAGAGAATAGTTTATGTATAGTACTTACCAATAGATTATTATCGCTGTATGTAAGCCGATAGCAAGGCAGTTCCGCAAACCAATCGAGGAAGCTCTCAACATTCTCATAAACAGGCGATATCCACGAATCTGTTACCAGATGTTGGAAAGCCAAATGCCTGGGAAACTCCTCCATACTCAGACCGGCACCCTGTGAATATTTCACAAAAACCAGAGCTTTTACCGGGGCTGCTGTTGTTTCCGGATCAGCAGGAATAGCTGGCGGCAGATAAATCATCCGGGTAGAGGCATCCTTATGATACACCTCCCCGCTCCTTCCAAAATCGGGCGATGAGCCCCTCACCAACTCCCACGCACCTTCCTTTATGGATATGGCCGCCGGGAACATTCTAACATGTGCCAACTTAGCTTCAACAGGCACAAAATCATCGGCCATCACACTGAAACCCTCGGCCATCAGGATAGCCAGACTGGTACTTTTCCCGCTCCCCGATTCACCGGGCATGATGATGGCATTCTTCCCATCACTCACAGCCGAGGCATGGAATACACCCATCCAGTCCCGCTCTTCTCTATGGTAAACCTTATCCAAAAATTCAGCCGACACCTTCCCCTTAAAAAAATGCAATTCATCCAAGCCCCATGGCCCAATCAGCCTGTCATCAGATCGCATATAAAAATGCTTATCCTGATGAAATAAATGGAAATAGTTTACCCCCTCACGCACCTCTTCATTAAGCTCTTCATCCACCCTTCCATCAAGCTCCTCAATCTCCAGGTGAGCCATTTGTGGATGGAATATCGCCTCGAGTTTATGGTGGTAATACTTATAGCAAATGCATACGCCATTGAAGAGATAATACTTCTCCGACCATAATTTCCCTATAGGCTGTATTAATGTATCCCGATTTTTTTGAGCACAACCATCATCTTCATCCTCGTCTTCATCCTCGTCCTCAACATGAGTGTTTTCTGCGATCAGCTCTTCAACCTCCTCCACAAACGCCACACCCCGATCCACACTCAAGTCGTACTTCGCAGAAAGATCTGATGCTATTTGTTGTGGGGGAATATTTTTTTGTAGAAACTCAAACACCTCGAAGGCAGGCTCCTCCATCACGGCATACTTATTAGTTTTTTCAAACCAACAAAACCATTTATCCAGAATATGTTTGACAAGCACTGTCATTCAAGACTATGTGCCCCAGCCCCCACCAGGATCGTCAGGATTTGAATATGCCTGGGCTTTTTTCGGACTAAAAAAGAACATCATAGCCCCTGCAGTGAAAGCAGCATACTTACCTGCTTTTTTCAAGGCCTCTTTCCTGGAGATACAATCTACCTCAGGCTTGCTCTCTTTATTGATCTCTATACCTCTACTGGCTTTCATAGCTCGTGATTCAATGGACGAAATTACGCAATTTTATCATTACCAGGAAATTTTCTCATTTATCCTGATTTTCCCTGTATCAAACTGCAGCAGGTAAATTCCCCTGTTGAGCCCGGACAAACTAACAGTATTATAAGAATTATCCAGCAAGCGTCTTTCAGCTCTCAACCTCCCGGCAAGATCATAAATGCGAAGTTTTGTATTGGTTTTTACCTCTCCTATAATGCTTAACAAACCTTCCGGCTGGTTCACAATAAATTTAAATTCATCCGAGTCTTTTTCTACATTATCTATTCCCAAAAATTTGACGCCGGTATGAATATAAAAAGTTCCCGCTCTAAGATTATCTTCAGTCAGCTTCACCGAATATGATGCTTCCGTAGTATCCAGACGGGTAAATATTCCAGCATTTCGATCCTCCAGATAGCAGACAGCATCCTCAGGTAATCCTGATGTTTCAGCTGTGAAAGTAAGTCCATCACCTACTACAGCATCTAATCCAAGAGGGATAACTAAATTCTCATAATCATCGGGAAGACATTGAATGGCAAAGTCTATTCCATTATCCTCCACCAGTTTGGTGTAAAAACACAGTTTAGCATCCGATTTAAACATCCCGGCATCATAGGAAACATCCAAACCTCTTGTCATGTCTGAATTAAAACACACAATAGTACTACTCTCAAACTCCCGATTGCTCGCTTTTAGAATTATCTTAGGCCATGGCGAACTGGTCAATTTAAAAGGGGACTGACCATGTGACTGCATAGCTTCTGTAATGCTAACTGTTGCAGCATCGGCGGCAGCTTTCACAAAAAATGCCTGTCCGGGAGGGATGTATGCTCCAATAACACTATTAAGAGTTTCATATACTCCACTTGCTCCATCCCAACAGTAAATTGCTCCAAAAGAATCATCAAGAGCATCGGCGTTAGTCGATAGAAAATTTATCGCGGATGCATTCATATTTAAATTCATTGCACTTGGATAGGGATTACCTATGCAATTCCATCCAAAACCACCACGAACAAGAGATTTATCTAAATCGTCAGTCAGCACAGATCCAACAAAACTTATCGTTCCGTCGGTTTTTCGTAATACCTGATAACCAAGTCCACTCGTAAAAGCACCTGAAACTGACAAGGGAAAGAATGACTTCCATAGATTAGAGGCTTCATTATAATCCGACATGGCATAATTAGAATTTGTGGAACTATAGTCCACATTATTTGTGCCTGAGGTATTATCCAACACACCCCCGGTACCAATGAGCTGCCCCACAACAGGTGATGAAATCAGATGCCATTCATCCACACCTGTCATATATCTTTCGTAAGTAACATTTCCTGATGAACTTCCACCAACAATCAGGGTGCCGCTACCAGAAGTATTGTCTGAGGTAATGGTTAAACCACCAGTCCCATCTATTACTAAATCATGACAATCAGCACTAGCACCAGCTGCTACAATAGGATATCCTGATGATATCTGCACAAAATTAGCTGCCGTAGGAACTGTTGATGGTGACCAGTTACTGGCTGTGTTCCAATCACCGCCATTACCGCCTCCCCAGGTAACTGGGGTTTGTGGATTTAATTGAAAACCAACAATATTGATATTATCTGTTGTGAGCGTACTGCTTCCATCACTTTGATGATTCAATGAGCCTTTAGGTATGTCACCGGCACCAAGCCCGGTGAGGAGTCCAACTAATCCTCCGCTTCCGGTTCCCCCTGCAGGTATATATCTCCTAAAAGTAATCGGTGTTGGAGTTAATGAACCATCACCATCTTCACTGAAAGAGAAGGCTGATGGAGCAATAACAGTTGAGCTGGACATATTAAAAGTAGAATGGATAAAGAAAGAATTTGAGGCACTGATCGAAGGATCTAAGGTTTGTGTAATTGCCGACGTCAAAGAAGAACTAGTGCTTGTTGCCGAACCTCCCAATCCACTAAATGTTGGATAAACTTCATAAGGAGAGTTCTTGTCGGCCAAACCAACAGCAACGAGAGTAAGATTCCTGGTCGTCATTGTTCCTGCAGTTGTACTATGCCTCACCTCAAAAAAATGATCTCCCACACTTTGATTTTCAAGTAAAACAGTAATTGTAGCAGCTCCAGACTGATCAACGTTTGAATTATGTGATCGTGTTATCGATCCCCCGGGAACTAAAGTATATGTTCCATTAACCGTAGTAGAAGTATAGATCCCCCAAGTTCCTGTATGTGCTACCGTTCCAAAAGTTGAAAAAGCGACATTCAAATAAATTCCAGCCGGATTTGAAAGATTTATTGCCGAGGTTTTTGTCAATGCAATAGATTTTGTTCCCTCAGCAAGAGTAACAGTTTCATCACTAATAGACTTCACGCTATATGGAAGCGTAACATTATCATCATCCAGTACAATTGCAAGCATATTACCCGTTGAAAAAACATTTCGTGATGCAGCAACTGATTCCCTTCTGTGGCGCAATGAATAATTTCGTTCTGTTTGAGAAGAACCATATGTAAATATATTTGCAACAGCTGCCAAACCATAGTCTGTATATTCTTTCGCAACTACAAATCTTGATATTTCAGCACTGGATGTTGAACCATCGTATAGTTCATAGTATCCTGTTACATTTTTATCTGATGAGCTGGCAACCTGACCTTCAATATTAGCAACAACCAAAACTGCTGTAGCATTATTTAGAGAACTTGACGTTGCCGATGAAAACACAATTGGTGAACCCACAGTGGTCATCGACACGGATTCTGTTTTCGTTTGTGCCGGGTTTCCACTCCCAGCCTGAATCTGCCCAAAACAAGCACTAAAAGAAACAAGCAGCGCCAGAATGAGCAGGCTGCCAAACTTATATGGAGAGTAATTATTTTTCATATGACAGTGGTTTTTAAGGTGTCTAACACTGTAGAGCTGAGTGCAAATTAGATAAAAATAAGGATATTTCAAAAAGAGAGGCCCGGGCCATTGAACATTCTATTTACCTCAAAGTATCAAAACAATTTTTACTGAATGGTTAAAGATTAATTTAGGACATATAGAGATTTTGGAGCCTATTGAATTGCATCAGATAACAAAGATACATAATGATCATTAAGGATGGATTCCCAGTAATACCTAAACCCCTGGCCTCCAACATGTTGCTTAAATAGCCCTCTAACAAAACTATCATAACAAGAAATTAGAATACAAAAGTTACCATCAGGAACATCCGTTGAATCAAATAGTAGCTCCATTACAATTGCATCGTCTATCATCAATCTTGCAATCCAAATATATTTAGGCAGCTGCTTGAAAAGTATTCTCTCTTTAAAGAAAGAGTTTAAATCAAGGTTATTACTCACTTCCTCTTTATACTTATTTGATGACGCAATGTACAAATCCCACTTATATTCAATTTTCTTTCCAAACCAAACACTAAAAAGATGATCAAACCCTTCAATTTGACTAAGAACATCTTCGAAAGAAATACGGATTTTTTTTTGGATAGGAACAATAATACTAGTAACACTAGCATTCCTATGCTTATTTGGGTTTTTCTTATCTGGCCAAGCAGTCTCAATGAACCTATTATCTTTTGCTGAATCGAGAATTTTCAACCTGGAATAAGGACCAATTCTATCGTCATGAGCATAGAATAATTCTATCCCGTCTGAAACTAAAGGTGTGGCATCCTTTCTCTTTTTAATTTTTCTATTTCCACTATTGTATTTAAAACCCGTTAATGTTATCAAATGCAAATCCTGGTTATTTTGACTAAAACAGATTCCCAATAACACTGGAATCCCTAATTTTAGATAGGAATATATAAAAGCTTTAACATGACTAGGAATATTTACCTTATTATTATTTCTTAGCTCAAATTCTAATCCAACACTGTCAATCGCATTACCAATTTGAAACAGATCGAGGCCCTTTTTATTTGGAAAAGTTCTCCCCGAAAAATTATATGAATTTTTAGCCGAGGAAGTTATTTCACTTGGGCTAGGTAGTTTTGTTTGGAAAAAACAAGATGTTTTAAAGAAGGCCATCCACAGTGCAGATGTAGCGCATGCACTTACTACTTTGTCTTGCTCTTGAAAAACTAAGGACTTATATCCTATTTTCTTACCATAAACCGAGACCTCACAATCTTTAGTAATAAAGTAACTTGAATTATTATCGTTGCAGGTCTTGAGAAGAGTAGCACCAATATTTACAGTTGGCAGATTTTTGACAACGATATAACCCAAATATGTATCATCATTAACAAATCGCCCACTATTATTAGTGATATCCCTAATAAAATCCTCTTCGCTAAATTCACTATTGAAAAAATGTACTCTTGAACATTTCCTTTTATACTTATCACTAAAACAAAGAGAGTAATAGGCAGAATAGTCATTTAAATAGGATATGCTTATATACTCTTTTTCCACAACAATAGTTTTTGCGCTTAAAGAGCCATTATTACCACCTAGATAATTCAAAAAATATTTATAATGAAATTTTTCATTTTTTAAGCAATCAGAAGAAATATACTCATTGCTTAATATTGATGCAAGAGCATCTGGCTCATAAGGACAAACTCTTAATAGAGGCAAAACAACTAAATTGAAAAAGTAAAATGCAATTTTGAACCATCCACAGCTTTTGAAGACTTGGTTTCATTAATTCGCTGTTTAACTGCTTCTAAACTTTTCTTGAAATTTGGTTTTTCGAAGTCTATCTTGTTAACTTTTTTCGAATCAATGACTGTTTTCCGGATACTAGTTTTCATTTCTTTTGAGTTAAAGGCACGAAGTTAATAACTATGTTCATATTTTCCAAGTCAATACCACTTAGGCCATTTACGTCTAACTACCTCTGATCTATCGACTTGGCCATAAACGCCCGTTCCATGCTCACTGGGTTTCTCCTTAGTTCCAGAAAGCTGAGCTATGCCAATAGCATTGGCATATATCAAGAATCCATTAAAAAATCCAACAATCCAAACTACTCCTGTCTTCTCTTCAATCAAACAAATCCCAATTCCAGAAACAATCATTGCAATAGCAAAACCAAGCCATTTGGGATTCCAATTGCAAATATATTGAATCACGTTTGTTACAAGCACAACTGCAAAGGACGCACCCCCGAGTGATAGAAGACTTTCAGTAGTAAATAGATCTCCATTCATGTAATTGCAATCTAATATAAAATTCATTATCCTAAACCTTTGCAAAGCCCAAGATATTAACACCTTATTGTTAACGACTGAAATCATATTTAATTTCAGAATATTAGAAAATTCAAAATGAAATGGATAGATAGACAGGAACAATACTCTAATTTACAAACTACTCCCGGTTTTGTTTTTTTGTCTATTTTTACCCTGCCGTCAATTCACTAAATTTTATCCCGATGAATAAAATTTTCATTGCCTTTATAGTACTGGTTCTTGCCCTGTCAGGCTGTCGCCAGCAAAAAGAACTGGCCTACTTCGATGGCCTCCAGGAGAGAGATATCCTCAATAATACCAGTCAGGATGTGAAGGACTATAAAATCCGAATGCACGATATTCTTTATATACGGGTATTGAGTTATGATGAGAAAATAAATAATCTGTTTGAATCTGTATCGGGATCCAACATAAATCAAACATCCATGATGCAAAACGGCGGTATGTATTATTCCGGCTATTCGGTGGATGAGAACGGGATGGTGGAGGTTCCTGAAATAGGATATGTTAATGTTATTGGCAAGACAGTGGCCCAGGCAAAAGCTGAAATACGCTCCAGAGCCAGCGAGTACCTCAAAGACGCTACCATCATCGTTAAGCTGTCAAACATGAAATATACCTTCCTCGGCGAGGTGAACCGCCCCGGGGTGGTGCAAAACCTTAATAACCAGACAACCATCCTGGAGGCAATCGGACTGGCGGGCGATCTTACCGATTATGGCGACAGGAAACATGTGTGGATATTACGACCAACGGTGGGAGGAACGAGTACTCACCTCCTAAACCTTAACGATCCCGAGCTTATCGCATCCCCATACTTCTACCTTAAGCCCAACGATGTAATATACGTCCCTCCTCTTAAAGCTAAAGCAACCAGAATGTTCGCCCAGGATTATGGTATATTTATATCGATCATTACATCTACCATCGCAACAGCTTCGGTGGTGCTTACTATTATTCTAAATCTCAAGAAATAGTTACGCAAAACTATGGAAACAAACGACTCAACTAACCTGCCCCCCCTGGAGGAAGAATTTTTCGATTTTAGAAAATGGATGGGTAAAATTCTATCCAACTGGTACTGGTTTGTGCTCACCGTGGGTTTGTTTGGAGGCGGATCATGGATATACACCAAGTATCTGGTTCGGACCTACCAGGTGCAGGCTACCATGATAGTGAAAACCAATAAGCAGGCAGTTGGAGCAGAGGCATTATATAACAGCTTTAACCTGGGATCAGGCCCCAGCTTTCCGGAAAATGAAATGCAGGTTCTGAAATCCTGGAAAATGGCCAGAAATACCCTCAACCATTTGAATTTTGATGTCAGCTATTTCGCCGTGGGCAAATGGTCGGAGAGCCCTCTATATGGTAATGTGCCTTTCCGCGTAACCCTGGGCCCCAATTCTCGTTCATATATCGGTGTGCCTATTTATGTGAAACTATTGAGCGACAGCACTTACCAACTTAAAATAAATGGACATCCTGATGTTGATGTTGATGCCATTCAGAAATTCCACGAGGCATTCGTATATAAAAACTTTAGTTTCCGACTGAGCCCAAACCCAAATTTCAATATTTATGCCATCCCCGTGGTGGTGAGATCTGATGAGTATTATTTCAAAGTTAACAATCTCGACCAGCTGGCCTACCAGTATAAAGGGAAGGTATCGGCCGACTGGGTGGGAAAAGACGGCAGTGTGATCCAACTGTCATCCACAGGATTCTCAGCACAAATGGAGGTGGATTATGTTAATGCCCTCATGAATGAATATATCAGGTGGAACCTGGATCAAAAAAATAAAATTGCCCGCAATACTATCGACTTTATCGATGCACAGCTGGCCGGCATGGGCGACTCCCTCCAACTGGCCGAGGATAATCTAACTTCTTTCAAAGCCGAGAACAGAACAGCGGATCTTAACTCGGAGGCTCAGGCTATTTACGACAGGCTGGAGCAGCTGGATAATGACAGGCGTGTATTTGACATGACTATCAGGTATTACGATAACCTTATCAAGCAACTGGCGGATAGTGATGATCTGAGTATGCTGATGGATCCCTCATCAATGGGAATTAGTGATCCTTCATTAGCGCTGGCTATTGCTAAGCTTAGAGAGATGGGTGGAGAGAAAGCCAGTCTGGAGATTTCGGCCACGGAAAGATCAACCGCCCTCATAAGACTGAACATCAATATTCAAACAGCCAGAGAGGATCTGAGCGAGATCGTCAAGAGCAAGCTAAAAACAGCTCAAAACCTTAAAACAGAATTAACACGTAGAATAGACCTCCAAAACAACAAAATAAATAAGCTTCCCGAAACCCAGCAGAAACTACTGAAGTATCAGCGTACCTTTGAAAAGGTTTCCGAAATTCACACCTTCCTGTCGGAGAAAAGAGCTGAGGCAGCTATCTCTGAGGCTTCCAATGAGGCCGACCAGCAGATAATCGATGAGGCCCGTACGGATGGAGTGGTAAAGGTTTCTCCCGATAATTACAGGAACTATACGATGGGAGTGCTTATTGGCTTACTTATCCCTCTCCTGATCATCATCATGAGGGAAATAACCAATAACACTATCAGGGAAAGGGAGGATATTGAGAAGAAGACAAGAATTCCGGTTCTGGGATCTATAGTTCATAATAAAAGAAACGAGATCCTTCCGGTAATAAAATATGGCCGTTCATCCATTGCCGAATCTTTCCGGGCTATT
>CAYXQX010000055.1:0-13196 GCA_964467485.1 uncultured Porphyromonadaceae bacterium
ACTGATGAGGAAAAGGGAGACAAATCTCTTTTGCTGTCAAATGGAATATCCAGGCTTTTCATAAGGTATAAGCCGGCATCTGTGTTACCACTTGCCATCTGAGGCACATTGCCAACTACCTCCCAGGGGTAAGTTGCCATATCTGGATGTAATCTGATATCTGTGGCAAAAACCTTATCGGCGATTTCCAGAAAAACTTCACCGGCCACAACATTACCGTAATACTTGCCCTTTGGCTTGGAAACAACAACTATGCAGCTATAAGCGGGATTTTCTGCAGGAAAGTAGCCAACAAAGGAGGCACGATATTCCTTTTTTCCCAGATCTCCCTGATAACCACCATTCTGATAAACCACGGCTGTTCCTGTTTTGCCAGCAATCGAATACGCTTCTGATTTGAGGTTTTTTGCTGTACCGTTTTTGACAACCCCTTCCAGCATTCTTCGTGCCTTAAAAATTGTCTCTTTGGAACATATTGAATTTTTTAAAACTTTGGGTCCAAAGACATCTTCCTGATGACTGTGGTACTTAACAGCTTTCACAAGTCTGGGAGCAACCATTCTACCGCCGTTTGCAACTGCGTTATAAAAAGTAAGAATTTGGACTGGAGAGAGAACAATTTCATAGCCATGTGCAATAAATGGAAGTGAAACTTTACTCCAATACTTCTCTTTATCATCAGGATGCTTGATGTTAGGAAACTCTTCACCGGCAATCTCTATTCCCGTCTTATCCTTCAAGCCCATTGCATAAATCCTATCAATAAAATCTCCAGGATCATCTTCGAAGCATCGTTCAATGAGCCGGGCTGTACCGATATTGGAAGACTTCTCAAATACCTGTTGTACATTAATTACACCATATCCGCCATGATGCGAATCTTTTATTTCAACTCCGTGTAATTTGTAAACCCCGTTATAGGTATCAACCGTATCATCCAGGTCTATACGACCAGTTTCTAATGCGGCCATTATTGAAGGGAGTTTAAATGTTGAACCTGGCTCATTCATTTCCCCAACAGCATAATTATAATTTTCAATATAAACGCCCTCCGATTCCCGTGTCAGGTTTACCATTGCCTTAATCTCACCAGTAGCTACCTCCATGAGTACAGCACATCCATGATGAGCTTCTTTCTTTATCAAAAGTTCCTGCAGTGCAGCTTCAGCAACATCTTGATAATTCATATCAAGAGTTGACTGTATATCATATCCATCATGAGGTTCTTTAAAATTCTCAGCACTTGCCGGCACATATTTACCTCCGCTCTGTCGGTATGCATACCTCAACCCATCTTTGCCTTTAAGGAAGGGGTCAAACTTGCCCTCCAGCCCCACATACTTACCATTTAAACCATCCTGAGTATAACCGATAGTTCTTTTTGCCAAGCGCTTGTAAGGATATTTCCTGATGTTTTTTTGAGTTAGCTTTAAACCTCCCTTATATTGTCCATGTCTGAACAGTGGCAATTGCTTAACTTCCTCAGCCTGCTTGTAGCTAATATTTCTCGCGAGTAAAAGGTTCTTTTTCTTATTCCTCCTTGTCTGGCGAATAATATTCTCATAATACGCAGGAGATTTCTTCCTAAATATTTCGGAAAGGCCTTTTGCCAGGCCTGGTAACTCAGCCTCAAAAAATTCATTTATACTTTCACTATATGGATCAATTTCGAGGTCGAATGCTGGAACTGTACTTGCAATTGGATTACCATCTGCATCCAGTATATTACCACGATTTGCCGGAATAGTAGTTATCTTTTCGCTCAACTTGTCTGCCTCTGCACGCCATATATCACCTGTAACAAACTGTAGATAAAGAACCTTACCTGATACGCCCAGTGCACCAAGCAGAGCGAGGACATAAATCCAACCTAATCTTGATAATATGATGCCTTTTATATCCAAATATTTTACTTTAATTCAATTTTATATGGTGGAAGAACCGCTTCTTTCAGGGGCATATTCATTTCCTCCAAAAGCTTCACAACTTCCGACTGCTTACTCATCTCCATTTTTTCAAATGTTGTTGAAATTGATTCTGTTCTAAGGATCTTGAGGCGCTCTTCAATTCTCATGACTTCCTTCATAACCTTAGCACCTTGATATTGGTTCCCTATATAAAAGACCAGAAGGGCGAACAGAAACAGAATAAATGGAATCTGCTTAACTACCACATCACGGGACAAAACCCCTCCTCCTAAAAGATCTTTAGCAGTAAGTCTTTTCGTCTCTTTCAGCTCTTGGCGGGGGCTGACAAATTCTGTTCTATCCTTTTTGCTTTTCGCCATCTAAAAGTCTTTCCGCTATTCTAAGTTTTGCACTCCTGGCTCTTGGATTTCTCTCCAGCTCCTGTTCAGAAGGGAGAATCAGCTTCCTGTTTATTGCTTTAAAAGGAGCCAGTTTGTTGCCAAAAAAGTCCTTACTTACTACTCCATCAGTATTTCCCGCATTGATAAAGTTCTTAGCCAGCCTGTCCTCCGCTGAATGGTAGCTTATTACCACCATTCGACCTCCCGGCTTTATGCATTGTGTACATTGCTTAAGCATCTCCTTCAATCCATCCATTTCCTGATTGACTTCTATTCTCAGCGCCTGAAACAGCCTGGACAAGTCCTTATTTTCTTTTCCTTTCTTTAATAGTGGTTCCACACATTGTGCTAGTTGACCGGTTGTTTCAATTCTGCCACTTGATCTTTCTCTGATAATCCTATCGGCCCAAAAACCCGCCCTTGTTATCTCTCCATATTCCTTAAGTATCCTGCTTAATCTCTGCTTATTGGCCCCATTAACAATATCCCCAGCTCCTTCCTTTATCCCAGGACTCATCCTCATATCCAAAGAGGCATCGAAGCGGTAGGAGAAGCCCCTAACCGCCTCATTCAATTGATGTGACGACACCCCCAGATCTGCAAGAACTCCATCAACCTTTCCTACTTCATAGTAGTCGAGGTAATTTTTTAAAAATCTAAAATTGTGATTGATGAACAGAAATCTATCATCCTTAATTAGGTAATCCTTTACATCGGGGTCTTGATCAAAAGCAATTAACTTCCCCTTTCCCAGCTTCGACAGAATTTCTCTACTGTGTCCACCTCCACCATAGGTCAAATCAGCATATTTCCCCTCGGGCTTTATAGCCAAGCCCGCCAGGCTTTCCTCCAGCAAAACAGGTATGTGATATTCGCCCTCTGCCATTTTTAATCTTCATCTTCCCATTCAAAATCACCCATAACTTCCTCAGCAATAGTAACTCTTTGTTCATCCGACAATTGAGTTCCCTCGTATTTTCCTTTAGACATAAGCTCCACAACATCACCCTGGCCTGCCAAAACTACTTCCGCACCTTGCCCCGGTTCTACATCGAGCTTCTCTAAAAATCTCTTGGACAACAGGATTCTTCCAGAACCATCCAATTCCATTTCTATAACACCCTTAAAAAAATCTCTTTTGAAATCATTGTGCTTGGCCTTGTATGGATTCAGTTTTTTCAAGGTCCGACTAACCAATCTGTCCCATACATTTTCAGGATATAAAATCAGGCTCGTTTCAAAGGTGTTCATCTTGCCAACAAATACATCTCCAGCTTCCACAGGCATCTGCTTCTTTAGCCGCGAAGGGAAAAGAATCCTCCCCTTAGCATCAACTTTGCAATAATGATCTCCCTTAAACTTGGACATATATCAATTGGTTTGAGTTGCTAAAATATACACTTATATACACAAAAGCCCATTTTTCTACACATATTTACAGAATTGTTAATAACTTTTGTCATAAGTTTTTTACATACAAACCGCCCCCCTTTCCAAAAGCAGCAAACACAAGGAAGACCTTAATGAGGAAGGAATTAATTTCGTATTTTTGTATGATGAATAATTTTGGAGGAAATAACATTGACTAACACAACAGACAACTCTAGATATCTTATTGATATTGAGAAGATTGTAGCATCTAAGGACGAAAAGTTGTTAAAACGACTGCCAAATTTCATCATTAGTTACCTTAAACGTATTGTTCATCAGAAAGAGCTGAATGAGTTCATTTTAAAAAATCAGGATAAATCTCCTATTGAATTTATTGATGCTGGCTTGGAGTTATTTCAGGTGGGAATCAAAACCAGAGGAATAGACAATCTGCCTGAAAATCCGAAAGTTATAGTGGTAGCAAACCACCCTTTAGGTGGGCTGGACGGAGTTAGTTTAACAAAAATCATTGCAGAAAACCTCGACAAGGAAGTTAAAGTTACCGCCAATGATCTTTTAATGAATCTTAAAGCAATGCAGCCTTCATTTATTGGTGTCAATAAGCACGGCACAAATGTCAAGTCCTATATTGCAGAAATGCACAGGTCATTTGAATCTACCCATCCGATAATATTTTTTCCGGCAGGGTTAATTAGTCGGAGAATAAAGGGAAAAATTATCGACCTTGACTGGAAGCGCACTTTCATTAAAAAGGCCGTCGAATATCAAAGAGACGTTGTTCCGGTTCATATAAGTGGCAGGGTTTCAGGATTCTTTTACAGACTTGCTAATTTCAGAAAATTTTTAGGTCTGAAACAGAACATTGAGATGCTTTATCTCCCAAACGAATTGTTTAAACAGAAAAATGAGAAGCTCATCATTAGCATTGGAAAACCTATATCCTGGAAAACTTTCACCTCTGACAAAAAGCCTGAAGAATGGGCTCAAAAAGTAAAAGATATGGTTTATTTGCTTGCCGAAAAATTGTAACTTTAATCCCGTGTATTTATCATCAGGAATAATCCAGTAGATGAAATCAATTATCCCTAAAATAGCTCGAAAAAAAATCGCCGATGAATTAACACCGGAAAGATGTTTGAGGCAGACCAATTTCGTTGGTAATCAGATTTATTCCTTTACATCCCATGAAGCTCCTAACCTCATGAGAGAAGTTGGACGTTTGAGGGAAATAACCTTTCGGGAAGCAGGAGGCGGAACCGGCAAGGAAATGGATATTGATGAGCATGATATGGCCGACATCCCATATCACCAATTAATTGTTTGGGACCCAAAAGAGAAGGAAATCCTTGGTGGCTACAGATATTTCCTATGTTCAGAACTTTCAAGTGATCCTGAAAAAGTAAAAAAATACCTCTCAACCTACAGTCTTTTCAATTTCTCAGAAAAATTCCTGACAGATTATTTGCCTTATACGATTGAATTGGGGCGTTCTTTTGTCCAACCAATGTATCAGTCGAGCCGCCTTGCCAGAAAAGGCATGTTTGCTCTGGATAATCTTTGGGATGGCTTGGGTGCTCTATACCTCCAGCATGAAGATGCGAAGTATTTCTTCGGTAAAGTTACAATGTACACTGATTACAATCGTAAAGGGAGAGACATGATACTACATTTTCTACATAAACATTTCCCCGACAGGGATAAGCTTGTAACACCAAGAACACCATTAATTACTCCGGAAGATGTTGAATACATGGCCCCTGTCTTTAACGGAAAAAAATACGAAGATGACTATAGGATTCTATCTAAGGAAATAAGGGAACTAGGATTAAAAATCCCTCCTTTAATAAATTCATACATGGGTCTTTCCCCAACTATGAAGACTTTCGGGACTGCTGAAAATCATGAATTTGGCGAGGTTGAAGAAACTGGAATTCTGATAACCAATCAAGATATTTACGAGAAAAAGATTAGTCGTCACATTGTATCATACATACGCGATAATCTAAGGATTCATCCTCTGCACTTAAGGCATATTAGAGTGAGATTCCCCGGTTTGTTTAAAGAAGGAATTTTGCAGGCCAGAAAAAAGAAAAAAGAAGATGAGGAGAACAATTCTTAGCTTGGATTATCTCTCTAATAACCCCTCTCATTTTTCCCTTCCATAAACTTGATGAAGGAATTATTCACCACCTTATTACCTCCCGGTGTTGGGTAATCACCTGTGAAATACCAGTCCCCCAAATCATTTGGACATGCAATATGCAGATCCTCAACTTTTTGGTAAATTACTTCAACATCAGAGTTAACATCCTTTGTTTTTAGCAGACATGCGATTTCATTAGAAATATCTTCATCGCTAAAAGGTTGGTATATCTCCTTAACGTGGTTACAAATCTCTTCCTTAGGAAAAGACCCCTGAGCCTTACACTTATTATAAACCTCGATGATTTTATTATCCATCCCTCTCTTCTTCAATAGAGAAATAGCAGCTTTAAAGGCAATGAAATCCCCGAGTTTTGCCATATCAATACCATAACAATCAGGGTATCTGATCTGAGGAGAAGAGGAAACAATAATAATTTTCTTCGGCTTTAATCTGTCTATTATCCGGATTATACTTTTTTTAAGAGTTGTTCCCCGAACAATAGAATCATCGATAACAACGAGATTATCCTTATCCGGCACTATGGTTCCATATGTAACATCATATACATGAGCAACCAGGTCGTCTCTTTCATTATCCTGGGTAATGAAGGTTCGGAGCTTAACGTCCTTAATAGCAATCTTTTCCACCCTAAGCTTCATTGAAAGTATACTATCCAGGTTGGCAGTATTTTTACAAGTGGTGATCTTTTCTTTTTGTATTTTCCTAATATACTCCTCAACGCCCTGGGTCATACCATAGAAAGCTGTTTCAGCGGTGTTTGGGATATAGGAAAAAACTGTATTTTCCAGATCACTATCTACACTCTTTAATATGGCTGGAACAAGGAGGCTACCTAGCTTTTTCCTTTCCTTATAAATATCTACATCAGAGCCGCGTGAGAAATAAATCCGCTCAAAAGAACATGATTTCCTTGTCCTGCTATCATTGATTGGAACCATATTTACATTCCCATTCTTTTTGATAATAACAGCACTACCAGGTTTGATCTCTTCGATTGATTCTATTGGCACATTAAATGCGGTTTGAATAACAGGTCGTTCAGATGTAACAACCACTACTTCATCATCCCTATACCAGAATGCCGGTCTTATACCATTTGGATCCCTCAGAACAAATGCATCTCCATGTCCTACCAGGCCTGCAATTACATATCCTCCATCCCATTTCTTTGATGAACTCTCCAGAATTTGCTGAATATCTAGCTTTTCAGCAATCAGGGGAGATATTTCATCCTTACTATATCCTTTTTTCTTGAACTCCCTATAGCTTTTCTCGACCTCATCATCAAGGAAATGGCCTACATTTTCAAGAATTGTAACAGTATCACTAAAATCAACAGGATGCTGTCCAATACTCAAGAGGTCCTGATAAAGCTCATCTACATTGGTAAGGTTAAAATTTCCCGCAAGAACAAGACTTCTAGACTTCCAGTTATTGGCCCTGAGTACCGGATGGACATTACTAATATTATTGCGTCCAAAGGTTCCATACCTGAGGTGACCTAGTAGTAATTCGCCAGAAAAAGCAATGTTGTTTCTTGCAAAATCAGGATTATCCAAATCTTGTGTAGTAAAACCTTGATCAAGAAGATTTGTCATACCCTGACTTACCTTCACAAACACATCCCTTATTGGTTCCCTATTATTACTTCTATGCCTGTGGATATATGGACTACCGGGTGGCAAGTTCAGCTTTAGATTAACAATTCCTGCTCCATCCTGCCCTCTGTTATGCTGTTTCTCCATCAGGAGATATAACTTATTTATTCCATACCTCCATGTACCATATTTCTCTTGATAATATTCAAGTGGTTTCAACAGTCGGATCAGGGCTATACCACACTCGTGTTTGATGGGATCGCTCATAAGAAAAGTGCATTTTTGGAGTAAAAAGCCAAACGCTTATTTGATTTATTATCAATCACTTTAGTTCAACAGGTTTTATGGCAGCATGCACCAGGTAGGAAAATTTAAATTCTGAAATAATCTGCTGATGTAATCGATATGCTTCTTCCCTCGTTCTGAAAGCTCCAACCAGAGTTTTAAAATCAGGAGCTTGATAATCAACCAAGGATGCTAAATCAAGATCAGGAAAAGAAGAAGTAAAAAGTGCTCCAGCATCCTGGGCCTGCTTAATATTCCTTCCATGGTAGATCATAATCCTCCAACCTCGTATTCCCACACTGTCATTATATCCAATATGCTTTCTTAGGAGGGCATCGATACGATTATCCTGGTTTATATTTATTTTGCCAATTGGCAAATCATTCTCAAGGAACTGCAAAATTCTGTGTGTACTGTCGGGGCTTTGTTTAATCGGCAGCTCTTCCTGCCCAAAAGCCCCACTATTCAGCACAAAAGCTGAAAGTATGACCAGAATACTTGCGTTTATCTTAAAAAGCTTATTCATCTAAAGCGGCAGCTATTTCATCAGTGAGTTCCAGGTTATGGTAAACAGCCTGAACATCATCATCATCTTCAAACGTTTCAACCATAACCAAAACGGACTTTGCCGTATCAACTCCAACGTCCTTTGTTATAGTGGGAATCCTCTGTAAATCGGCCTTTTCAGGCTCCAGACTCATCTCCTCTAGTTTCTTTTGCACATTACCAAAATCCTCGAGCTGGCACGTAAGAATAAAACGATCATCCTCCACTTCTATTTCCTCCACACCTGCATCAATTACTTCCAGCTCAAATTCATCAGGATCCAATTCTCCTCTTAAAACCTCAAACACACCTTTTCTATCAAACAAAAAACTCAGAGACCCGTTTGTACCCATGCTCCCTCCTCTTTTGTTGAAGATAGCTCTAACGTTTCCAACCGTTCTTTTGTTATTATCAGAAAGACATTCAACGAATATCGCTACACCGCCCGGACCATAACCTTCGAAGGTAACCTCATCCAATGAGGCACCATCTGATGAAGCTTTGATAATTGCCCTTGAGATATTATCCTTCGGCATATTTACCCCTTTGGCATTGGAAACTGCCATTCGCAGCTTGGGGTTCATATCAGGATCAGGACCACCCTCTCGGGCAGCTATCATCAATTCCTTAACGATTTTTGAGAACATCTTGGATCTTTTAGCGTCTAGAACGCCTTTCTTACGCTTTATCGTTGACCATTTGCTATGTCCTGACATAGAAGTATTTATTAAGAAAATATTGATTTTTTTTGCGGAATAAAGGTACAAAATTATATCTTATCTTTGCTGTCCAATTTAGGATTGATAGAGATGCCGAAAGTATATATAGAAACATATGGTTGCCAGATGAATGTGGCAGATAGCGAAACAGTAGCCACAATTTTACAAACTGAGGGGTTTGAGATAAGTAAAGAAATAGAAGGGGTAGACCTGATTTTGGTTAATACTTGTTCAGTAAGAGAAAATGCAGAGAACAGGGTATTCAACAGGCTGCAGGTTTTTCGTTCATACAGAGAAAAAAAACCAAACTTGAAAATTGGTGTGATAGGATGTATGGCAGAGAGGGTACAACAAAATCTTATTGATAATCACGGCGTCAATTTAGTGGCAGGCCCTGATTCCTACAGAAAGTTACCTGAGCTGCTTGAGAAAATAAATATTGAAGACAAAGCCATTAATGTTGAACTCTCAACCGTGGAAACATACTCAGGGATTTGCCCTACCCGACTTGAGAGTAATGGGATTAGCGGTTTTGTGACAATCACAAGAGGCTGCAATAATTTCTGCACATATTGTATTGTACCTTACACACGAGGTAGAGAACGAAGCAGAGACCCTGAGGATATCCTCGAGGAAACCAGGGATCTTTTTAGCAGAGGGTATAAAGAACTAACCCTCCTGGGCCAAAACGTCAACTCCTATTTATGGGAACCTGGAGTAGAGCGATCAAATAGTACCCAGTATCCCCACGAGATCAAATTCAATCAGTTGTTGGAAATGGTTGCGAAGGAAGTTCCCGGCATGAGGATTAGGTTTACAACCTCCCACCCCAAAGACATGTCGGATGAAACTTTAACAAGCATGTCGGAGTTTGACAATATCTGCAATCATATTCACCTGCCAATGCAATCCGGCAGTTCTGATGTATTGAAAAGAATGAACAGGAAGTATTCTGCTGAAGATTACAAGAATCGCATTAGAGCAATAAGGAAAATTTTACCCGGATGCGGTTTATCCACTGATGTTTTTTGCGGTTTCCCGGGTGAAACAGAAGATGATCACAGGAATACTCTTGAATTAATGGAGTGGGCAGGTTTCGACTCGGCCTTTATGTTCAAATACTCAGAAAGACCTGGTACATATGCCGCTAAACACCTGACAGATGATATACCTGAAGAGGTAAAAGGAAAGCGCTTGCAGGACATTATTAAATTACAAAAGTCGCTTTCCATAAAAAGCAACAATAACGATCTCAATAAGGTTTTCGAAGTGCTTGTCGAGGGAACATCAAAAAAATCGGATCAGGATTTATTCGGGCGTACAATGGAAAACAAAGTAGTTGTCTTTCCGAAAATGGATTTTTCGCCAGGAGACCTTGTGAAAGTTAAGGTTTGTAGTTCTACCTCAGCAACATTACTTGGAGAAGTTGTATTGGATTAAATCAAGGAGCCAAATTACTTTTTAGACTTTTTAAGACTGATACTTAGCTCGTCAAGTTGAGCCAAACTTATTTCTGATGGTGTTTCACTCATCAAGTCGCGGCCTGAATTATTTTTTGGGAAAGCAATAACATCCCTTATAGAATCTTCACCAGCAAATAATGAGACCCAACGGTCGAATCCGAAAGCGACTCCTCCATGTGGGGGTGCTCCATATTTAAAAGCATTCATCAGGAATCCAAATTGATTCTCAGCTTCTTCTTTAGTGAAGCCGAGTGCCTCAAACATCTTCGATTGCAATTCTTTGTCGTGAATACGAATAGACCCGCCACCAATTTCTATACCATTGATTACCAGATCATAAGCATTAGCCCTGACCTTAGCAGGATCCGTCGCCAAAAGTTCAAGATCTTCAGGTTTAGGAGATGTAAAAGGGTGGTGCATAGCGTGGTATCTTTGCGACTCCTCATCCCAATCCAATAAAGGAAAATCCACAACCCACATAGGTGCAAACACATTATGGTCCATCAATTCCAACTGACGCCCCATTTCCAAACGAAGTTCACTCAAGCCACTTAATGCAAGCTGCTTGTCACCAGCCATTAGCAAGATTAAATCACCGGGCTTTGCATGAAAAGCATCAAGCCATTTTTGGAGATCATCCTGATCGAAGAATTTGTCAACCGAAGATTTTAGAGATCCATCTTCGTTAACCCTCATATATATCAGTCCTTTTGCACCAATTTGAGGACGTTTCACCCAATCAGTTAATTTATCGAGTTGTTTTCTTGTATAAACCGCAGCTCCTTCGGCACAAATACCCCCAACATATTCCGCAGAATCAAAAACAACAAATCCAGATTCTTTAACAACATCAGTCAATTCATGGATTTTCATGCCAAAACGCATATCCGGCTTATCATTTCCATATTCTTCCATAGCTTGTTGATATGGCATTCGAAGGAAAGGGGTTTGAATTTCCTGCCCTTTCACCTCTCTGAACAAATGGCTGGCCAAACCTTCAAAAGTTGTAAGGATATCTTCCTGTTCAACAAAGGCCATCTCGCAATCAATCTGGGTAAATTCAGGTTGACGGTCGGCTCTGAGATCCTCATCGCGAAAGCATTTCACAATCTGAAAATATCTGTCATAACCACTAACCATAAGCAATTGCTTAAATACCTGCGGTGATTGGGGAAGAGCGTAAAACTGACCAGGGTTCATCCTGCTGGGAACTACAAAATCCCTGGCTCCCTCAGGAGTGGATTTTATCAGGCAGGGAGTTTCAATCTCAAGGAATCCTGCACTATCCATATAATCACGTACAGATTTGGACATACGATGCCTTAAAGCAATATTTCTTTGAAGAGGCTGCCTCCTTAAGTCGAGATACCTATACTTCATTCTCAATTCATCACCACCATCGGATTGCTCTTCAATAGTAAAAGGAGGCACTTCTGAAGAATTAAGGACTCTTAGGGATTTAACATCTATCTCCACATCGCCTGTTGGCATCCTGGAGTTCTTATTACTACGTTCAGCGACAACACCTTTTACCTGGACAACAAATTCACGGCCAATTTTTCTGGCATCAAGACAAAGTGACTCATCAGATTCCAGATTGAAAACCAATTGGGTTAATCCATACCTGTCCCTAAGATCCATAAACGTCATCCCTCCCAGATCCCTGTTTTTCTGCACCCATCCCGAAAGTGTAACTTCCTGGCCTACATGACTCATTCTCAATTCTCCGCAAGTGTGTGTCCTATACATTATTTCATCAGTTTTAATAGGCTGCAAAACTAAGAAAAAACACCTAACTTTCGGACATGGATGATGCTTATTTCATGAAGCGCGCACTACAGGAGGCCAAACATGCATACACTCTTGGGGAAGTGCCAGTAGGAGCTGTAATAGTACATAATAGCCGCATTATTGCCTATGGGCACAATTTAACGGAAACATTAAAAGATGTTACTGCACATGCAGAAATGCAAGCCTTCACTGCAGCTGCCGACACTTTGGGAGGCAAATATCTAAATGACTGTACATTATACGTCACCCTTGAACCATGTGTGATGTGTGCAGGGGCAGCTTACTGGACGCATATCAGTAGGATAGTATATGGAGCTGATGATCCTGATCGTGGGTTTAGAAGACTAAATGGAAAAATCCTTCACCCCAAGACTGAATTAACAGGAGGTGTTCTGGCTGAGGAATGCCGTTACTTGCTTTATGATTTTTTTTCCAAGAAGAGATAAGCTTTTCTATCCCTAATTATTTTTAATTTGATCTGTATTTTTCTCAATTAATGATAATACTGTGTAAGTTTGTCATTATTGTTACAAATGTCAACATTGCAAACAACGACTCCACTTAGCTCGAATTGTGAATTCTGCCAGGATAAATCCTGTGCTACTATGTTATTGAAGAAATCTGACCTTCAACTCCTGTCCTCGGGGTGCAGAGAGGCAAAACTGGGAAAAGGAAACACCATTTTATCAGCAGGTGCCGAAGCATCTCACATTATTTATCTTAGAGCCGGCATAGTAAAAGAATTTCAGCAAAAGGATAACCAGCAAGAACATATTCTCCAAGTTCTTAAAGGACCAACCTACCTTGGTTTGGAATCATTATCCGGGGATTTTATAAACCATATATCCTACACGTCTCTAACAGATGTAACTATTTGCTTCATCGAACGAGGAATTTTCAAAGCATTAATTCTAAATAATGGAGAGT
>CAYXQX010000056.1:0-13192 GCA_964467485.1 uncultured Porphyromonadaceae bacterium
GGTTTAGATCATATGGACAACAGGATTCTTTACACTCTGGTTGAGAAGTTTAAAGGCAGGCCGGTTGGCTTATCAACATTAGCTATCAGTGTTGGTGAAGAGCCGGGTACAATTGAAGAAGTGTATGAACCATTTCTCATACAGGAAGGGTTTATTAAGAGAACTCCACGAGGAAGGGAAGCAACAGAAAGAGCTTTTACACATTTAGGTAAGATTCCTGATGTTGATCAGAAACTTTTGTTTTAACTTTGAAAATAAAGTAGGATAAAATCATGAAACGTATAATTTTATTAGGTGGAGCTGTTTTGATGGTGCTTGTTATTGGTATAGGAATAAAATCTTTGCAAAAAGGAGAGAACAAAATTCCGGCACCTACAGATGTTGTGATTATAAATGAAGAAGATGAGGGATCACATCTGGAGAAGAAAAAATGGATAGAAGAGATGCATTATGCTGCTCCCGGGGATGACTGGAGACAAATAGATCTGGATAATACTGAGAGGCTGAGGGAAGCACGAACTGCAACAAGAAATCTTAAATCAGGAAATAGCCCTGTTCAAATAGGTAACAGCAGACTTACTGGTGAATGGAATGAAAAAGGATCCAATAATCTTGCCGGTAGAATGCGTTGCATCGACGTGGATTTTGAAAATAGTCATATCTATGGAGCTTCAGACGGTGGACAGATATGGAGAGGTAATATGGAAGGCAAAAACTGGGAAAGTTTGTCGGATTACAATCATGTAAAAGGCCTTATATTTATTAGAGCTCTGAAGAAGGGTGATGGGAATGTAAGAGTTATGTTCGCTAATAATAATGGTTCATTAAAGGGGTCAAAAATTCTTCAATATTCTGATGATGACGGACAGAATTGGGTAGGTACCAATGGCTTGAGTAAATTTAACGGTAACCATTTGGTAAGAGCTCTTACACAGCCGGATGGAACCATCTATTTACTTTTAAGAAAAACCGGACGCAGTTATTTACTCAGATCAACAGATTATGGAACAGCATTTTCTGAGGTAGATAATTTACTTACTTCTTCAAGTGTTGATATCTGGACACCACGTTTTGATATGGATAGTCTTTATCTGATTGATAAAAATGAGCTATTGGTTTTGAATGGTGATGATAGGTTTGAACGTGCAGGTACTGTGAATATAAATTTTTCTGATAATGGAATAGAGAAATTACAGATGAGTGGTTGTATCAGTGAAGGCAAAACTTATCTGTACATCATGTACAAAATTGAAAAGTCGACTCGTTTTTTGGGTTCGGATGATGGTGGAAAAACCTGGACTAACAGGGGACAGTTATACAAGGGACCATTTATGTCTAACAGTTTTGGTGTATCAACCATTAATCCTCTTTTAATGGGTTTTGGAGAGGTTAATGCTTACAAAAGTTTGGATGGAGGAAATACCTGGCAGGTGATTAATACCTGGGGTGAATATTATGGTGATATTGTTACAAAGCTGCATGCTGATATTCCTGAGATTGAGTTTATTCGCAAGCCTGATGGGGGAGAACTTTGTTTTATTTCCACAGATGGAGGATCATATATGTCTGATAATGGTCTCGATGGGGTAAATAATATATCTCTTGCAGGGCTTAATGTAAGTCAGTATTACTCCACATACACTCATAGGGAAAACACCAATATTATATATGCCGGTGCTCAGGATCAGGGTTTTCAGAGAACTGTTAAAACTACTGATGGAGTTGCCAATTTTGAGCAAACCATAAGCGGTGATTATGCACATATTGTATCCAGCGATGGTGGCAAAAGTTTGTGGACCGTTTATCCCGGGTTTGCAATGAGATATCCCAACGCTGCCGGAAGTAACAGTATGTCGACCTGGGATTTCACGGGAGAAAATCATTTCTGGATGCCTCCATTGATGGCTGATCCATATTTTCCTGATAGGGCATATATTGGTGGAGGAACCAGCACTACAGGCAATCATCTGTGGTACCTCGAACATAAATCGAGTATCAGTGCTACTGAATTACCTTATGATTTCAGTGCAGGTACAAATGCCAAAATCAGTGCGATGGCATACTCGCCTATTAACAAAGATTACCGTTTTGTTCTCAATTCGGAAGGTAAGTTCTTTTACTCATCCGATCATGGGACTAGTTGGGAAAAATCAAGAAACAGGGGTCCGGGAGCGCATTATTTCTATGGCAATACTATTGTTCCTGATGTAAATGATATAAACACTATCTACATTGGCGGAAGCGGCTATTCGGGCCATGCTGCCTGGGTATCACATGATGGAGGACAATCATTCGACCCACTATCAAACGGACTGCCTAACACTCTGATTTTTGAGATGGCCATAAATGAAGATGGCACCTTGCTTTTTGCAGCAACTGAAATAGGGCCTTTTGTTTGGATACAATCAGAAGATGAATGGTTTGATTTATCGGGAGGAGTGGCACCGGAGCAAACATATTGGGCTGTTGACTATGTGCCTGCAATAAGAACTGCCCGGTTTGGAACCTATGGCAGGGGAATATGGGATTTTGAAATCACCGGATATACCGGTATGGACAAGGTTTTTGTTCACAGAGAAAGCATGGGTTTAAATATCTATCCAAATCCGATGATCAGTCGGGGTAATATTGAAGTTACTCTTCCTGTTCCCGGCGATCTTAGCATAAACATTTTAGATGCTGCAGGGCGACAGGTAATGGAGCATGTTGAACAAGGATTACCGGAAGGACCTTACGTGCATAGTTTTAATGCTGAAAATCTCAGTCCGGGTATGTATTACGTTAAGGTAAAATCAGGAAATAGAATTAATATCAGAAAAATTATTAGGCAGTAATATCGTCGAGAGTATCAATAATAGATTTGCGTAAATCGATTAAACCGGCCATTGCTGTTTTTCGTTTACCCGACATAAATACAGCTTTCCATCTGGAGTACAACTTCTTGTACCAGAAGGAGTAATGGATAGAGAACAGACCTGCCGGGATAAGTGAAGACAGGTATAATAATGGTATCCACCAGCCTGTTGTAAATATGGCAACCAGAATTGTTTGTACCAGATATAGAATTGGGAGCAGGATTACAAATGCCATTACATAAGCGATGGAGCTTCTGAATTGTGTATCCTTAATATTTGCCATAACATAGTAATCCGGAATCTTAAAAATCAGATAATTGTTGATTAGTCCGAAAAGATATAAAGGCAGAAGAAGGATAGTGCCGATGCTCATAAATGTAAGACCAAGAACCGAATAAGGGGCTTTATTAACAACGTGATCACGAAAGTTAAATTTGCGTAAGAGCTGAAAATAAGAATCTGTTTTTTTGTTCAGTTCAGCAGCCTTATCTGGTTCATTCTCCATCCATGGACCCAGTATGCTAATGAGTTTCTTGTTGCTATCGAAACGAGGAAGGAGTCCTTTTTCCGCGCTGCCAAATTTCATGTGAAAATGTTCTGAATAGACTAACCTGAGCTGCATTATTGAATCATAGGTATCCATCCATGGTATTTCAATCATGTGTGGTTCGATACCCTCCTGGATAGCCATATTAAGCTGTCGGAGCGCTTTGGGAAGGTTTTCCTCATATATCTCCTGAAAGGAACTTATTTCGATAGGCTCACCGAAAATGACTGTCGCCCTGCTTCTGAATTTTCTATAATCAGAATAATCCAGACCTACCGGAATAACCTGCAATCCTAATTTAAAATCGTATTTTTTTTCCGTCTCGAAAGCTATTCTTGCAAGGCCTTTTTTGATTGTGCGAAAGTGGCGCTTATCGGCATGATTACCCTCTGGGAATAATATGAGTGTATTGTTACTACCTAGATAATCAACACATTGGTTAAAGATATCCTCATTGTTTTTCAGACTGTCAAAACCATCTCTTATGCGGTAAACAGGAAGCAGTTTAAAATACCTCAATATTGATACGATAAAGGGCTTTTCAAAAATATCTGCCCGGGCCAGAAAAACCGGTTGTTGTTTAATAGACGTTCCTGTAAGAAGAGCATCAAGCAAGGCATTTTGATGATTAGGTGCCAGGATAATCGGTTTATTTGGATCGATATTTTCCAGGCCTCTTACTTCAACATCCTTAAGAAACAGAATCCTGAGCGTGAAGTTTATCCACGATCTAAGCAAATGATAACCTTTTGAGTATCTCCCTAGTGGCTTCACGTTTTTAAATTTTATTTAACATCAGGCGTATTTAATGGTTTACGCGACCAGATACTGGCTATTGTTAAGCCCGAAATTATGTGCCAAATACCCCACCAGGCTGCAATAAATGCCATTCCCCCTAGCTCCAGTTCAGGAGGAAATATTTTTGGATTAAATATCAATATCAGACCTAATCCGGAATTCTGAATACCTGTTTCAATGGTAATAGATCTTCGGTCTACTCTTGGCAGCCTCCATATTGAGGCGAAAGTAAAACCTGTAGTTAGAGCTACTATGTTATGAATCAGTACAATGACAAATATTGGTGGGATATATTTAATGAAATATTCAATATTGCTCGACAATGCCGCGGCAATAAAACCCAGGAACGCAATAAGGCCAAAAATCCTGAATGGTTTAACAATTTTTTTCGTGATTTTCGGAAACTTTTTACTGAACCAAATTCCAAGTATAAGAGGTATACCAAGCAGGATAAAAACAGTTTGAAACATCTGCACCGGATCGATACTTATCTCTCTGAGCAGGGGAGAGGATTTTACATATAAGCCACCCCACAGTGCAAAATTTAAAGGTGTTAAAAACAGGGCACCCATGGTTGCAAAGGCGGTGAGGGAAATAGATAGTGCTGTATTGGCTTTTGCCATATGTGACATGAAATTGCTGATATTTCCACCCGGACAGGCAGCAACCAGTATCATTCCAAGAGCAATGGCAGGGGTAGGGTTAATCAATTTAACCAACAGAAAAGTGATCCCGGGGAGTAAAATAAACTGACTAACTATTCCAACAATGAGTGATTTTGGTTTATATACTACTTTCTTAAACTGTTCTAATTTTAAATCAAGGGCAATGCCAAACATTATTATTGCCAGGGTAATATTCATTATTGTCAAGCCACTTGGGCTAAAATTGAGGCGAATTGAATCAAGAACTGACAGGTCGTTGAACATATGTCAATCAATTTAGGTTAGTAAAAAAATACGATAGCAATATAGAGAAATCCTGATTAAAAAAATTGAAGTTACAGATTCGCTACTTTCTGCAAGCCTGGTAAATTAAGAAATTTAATTTTACGACCCTGAAGTTCAATGAGTTTATCACCTTTGAACTCACTAAGCAGTCGTATAACAGATTCGGTTGCTGTACCAACCAGGTTAGCAAGCTCTTCTCTGGTAAGTGATATTTTTAGAATTTGATCTTCGTCGAGATTAAATTTATCTTTAAGCAGCAACAGTATTTCTGCCAGTCTTTCCCGTACAGTTTTCTGCGCAATATCTGTGATAAAATTGTTTGCTTCGCCAAGCTCCTGGCAAGTTAGCTGCATCAGGTTCATTGCGAAAGCCGAATTATTTTTAACCATTTTAAATAAAGAGTCGGCCGGAATAAAGCACAAAACTGCATCCTCGATAACTTTGGCTGTAGTGCATGCCAGCTCTTTGCTCAAAACAGAGCGATAGCCTATTATATCACCACTCTTTGCAAAGCGGATAATTTGTTCTTTACCATCGATACCCGTTTTATACATCTTAACAATACCATTGTTAACACAGTAATATCCGTTTATCCTGTTACCCTCATGATAGATAATATTGCCACGCTTGTAAGCACTGCAACCCTTATCAAAATTTAGGGTATCAATCTCATTAGGAGACAAATCCTTAAAGATAGGATGGTCCTTTGCTATACATTCCTCACATGTAGGGAAACTTTGAAGGTTTTTCATTCCGTCCTCCTTTGCATAAAAACCTATTATAACCAAAAAAAACTGACAAAAGTCAGTTTCTGCCAGCAAATATAATAAAAACGGCAAAGGTTTATATACTTTAATGTTTTTTAATTGGAGATTTTAACAATTGTTAGAAAATGGATGATTTTAGAATGAAAAATATTCAACACTTGTCCTATTTTTGTGTTTAAGAGGGAGACTAAATAAGCACATGATATGAAAAAATCTATAACAATTAGCTGGAAAGACAAGATGGCTTTTGAAACCGATATTGATGGGCATAAAATATTACTAGACGCAGCAGAAGACGTTGGCGGTGAAAACAAGGGCCCCACACCAAAACCGCTGTTGCTTGTATCTCTGGGAGGCTGCACAGCCATGGATGTTATCTCTATTGCCCGTAAGATGAGGCAGGATGTCAGTAGTTTTGAGGTAGAGCTAACAGGCGATATGGAAGATGATTTTCCCAAGGCCTTTCTTGGTATTCACCTGATATACAAGTTCAAAGGCACTGATCTCGACCCCGAAAAGCTCGATAAGGCTGTTAACCTTTCTCAGGACAGGTATTGTGGCATTAGCGCTACACTAAGGAAGGCGCTGGGACTAACATATGAGATAAAGATACTAAACTAACTACCACCGGGCTTAAGCCCGGTACTACTACGCCTCAACCACTACCGGACTTCAGCACTACCACCGGGCTTAAGCCCGGTGATACTACAACGCACTCTTAAACTGCCGTAGGAATCTGGCATCATTTTCGAAGAGTAAGCGTATATCTTTTATACCGAATTTGAGGAGGGCAATTCTTTCAATTCCCATTCCGAATGCGAAGCCGGTGTAATCCTGACTATCGATATTAACACTTTCCAGAACATTGGGATCAACCATACCGCATCCGAGGATTTCCAGCCAGCCTGTATATTTACATACATTACAGCCTTTTCCTCCGCATAGAGTACAGGAAACATCCATTTCTGCCGATGGTTCTGTAAATGGGAAGTAAGAGGGTCGTAGTCTGATCTCTGTATCATGACCGAACATTTCCTTGGCGAAAAAGACAAGTGTTTGTTTGAGATCGACGAAGGAAACATTTTTGTTTATGTATAAACCTTCAACCTGATGAAAAATGCAATGTGAGCGGGCTGAAATAGCTTCGTTACGGAAAACCCTGCCTGGAGAGATAGTGCGTATTGGTGGTTTTTCATTTTCCATCACTCTCACCTGAACAGAGGAAGTGTGTGTGCGAAGAAGGATATCCGGATCCTGAGCAACAAAGAAAGTGTCCTGCATATCCCTGGCCGGGTGCTCAGGAGGAAAGTTCAGGGCGGAGAATACATGCCAGTCGTCCTCAATTTCCGGACCGGTTGATACCGTAAAGCCCAATCTTTTAAAAATATCCAGGATCTCATTTCTCACTATGGACACTGGATGCCTCGATCCCAGTTCGATAGGATCGGCCGGGAGACTGAGATCGTTTTCCTTAGTGATGACAGATGATTTCTTCAGCTCATCAAAGAGAAGCTTTATTTTGTCCTGGGCCAGGTTTTTTAGCTTGTTGATCTCTTGTCCAAACTCCCTTTTTTGCTCTGGAGGAACGAGTTTGAAATCGCTAAACAGGGTGGTTATTTCTCCTTTTTTTCCCAGTAGCTTGATTCTGAAATTATCCAGATCCTCAAGACTGGATGGAGTATATTCTTTTATTTCTTTAAGTAGTATCTTAATTTTATTCAGCATGACTGTAAAGTAATTTCTTGTATTCCTATTGGATTATTCGTGCGCTGATGATTCTTATATTTTTAACAGGCTTATTAGTCTCGTTTCTTTCCACCTTTGCAATTGCCTCAACCACATCTATGCCACTTAGCAATTCGCCAAAAACAGTGTATTCAAAATCGAGATCGGGACGACCACCTACCTCCATATAGTTTTTGCGTTCTTCGTCGGTGAATTTTGATTTCCGGGTTTTGTCCATTATATCCAACTGTTCCTTGGTCCACTTTTTGCCGTCCACGATATAAAACTGTGATCCTGATGATGCCTTTTTAGGGTTTACCCGGTCGGGTGTACGAGCTGCAGCCAGAGCTCCTTTTTTATGATAATGATTAGTTTTGAATTCAGCAGGGATTTTTTGATCAGCTTTTGGCCCACTTATTCTATCGCCCTTATCATTAACCCTGTAACCCGGATCACCTGCCTGAATCATAAATGAAGGAATCACACGATGAAAAAGTATGCCATCGTAGAATTTTTCCTTTACCAGCTCAATAAAATTTTCCTTATGCATTGGAGTATCATCGTAAAGCATTAGGATGATATCTCCCATATCGGTTTTCATTAAGACTTTAGTGCTTTGAGCATTCACCACTAATACTCCTGTCATACAGATAAATAGAGCTAATACAATTTTTTTCATAATCACTGATTTGGAGGCGCAAGATAGCAATAATGCAAATAATTTGTACTTTTACCAGCCAAACCCTGCACTCACACACCACACTCACACTCACACCCAAACCTACACCCTCTTGGGCTATTAACTCAGTTGGTTTAGAGTGTCACCTTGACAGGGTGGAAGTCACTGGTTCGAATCCAGTATAGCCCACAATAATAAAAAGCCACCGTAAGTCGGTGGTTTTCTGTTATATGGGCAATTTTTTGAAAAAAAATCAAATTTGAGTGAAAAATGTGAAAAGTTAGCAATAACTTTATAGGTATCTGAAACTAATAGCCTTGGGCTTTAAGTATTTAATTGAAATTTGATACCAATATATTAAATATAGCTATTCACTAAAAATTAATCCGATGAAAAAAGTCTACTCACTTCTGACAATTATTTTTTTAATTTTAGTTTTCAGTTCAATTAATTCGTGCAATAAAGAAATAGACACTGTGCCAGACCTTAACAACTGTGTTGAGCTGGGAAATGCTTATAATCAGGCCTTGATTGCATATATCAATGATCAAACAGATTTTGATAAATGTGTAACTTTTGTGGATGCAGCACAGGATTATTTGGATGGTTGTGATGTATTAACCGCAGAGCAAAAGGCTGAGATGCAAGAACAAATTGATAACGCAAACTGTGGTGGTGGCGAGTGATCATTTGCTTGGTACCGCTTAGAGTTTAAGAGTTAATATGTGTATTGTTTAAAAGTTAAAATGTGCATTGAATAGTAAGAGGAGGAATTTGTATTTCTACCCGATTGGAGTTTTATTGTTGTTTTTCACCCAAAACACTCTTTCCATCCCCTTTTTCATAAGATAATGCGACGCAAATCAGCCCAAAACGTGATTTGGATCAACTTATATAGACTAATAGTTTAAGTAATTTTGTTGATCATGTTTTTGAGTTTTATAGTTCTCTGGGGTAAAGAAATAGAATTACACTAAAGTTGAAAAAACACATAAAAATAAACAGTATGAGAAAATTAGGTTTTTTTGCCTTGCTGTTATTGGCTGGCTTATGGGCTTGTGAGTACGAGAACATAGTTCCAATAGTTGTTGAGGTTCCTGATAATGTTAAGTTTTCTGTAGATGTCGCCCCCATTTTTGCTGATGTCAGCTGTACAGTGTGCCACGGAGGGGGTACTCCTCCTAACCTTACACAAGGTGAAGCTCGGGAAGCATTGGTAAGTGGTGGTTTTGTCGACATAGATAATCCTGTGGGCAGTAAACTGATATTGATGATAAATGAAGGGCATGGAACCTCTGGAGACCTTTCTGCAGAACAAAAAGCTTATATTCTTAAATGGATTACTGAAGGAGCAAAAAATAATTAATAAACGAAGACCTTATGAAAAAGATTACAATTCTATTAACTATTGTTTTGGCTGGATTAGTGTTACTGCCAATGAGTTTGAAAGCACAGGATGAGGAGCCTGATAACAGACCCGTTCGAGAGCCTTTTAGTGGCACCCTTCTTGCCGACCAACAAACAATTATGAGTCCTTATAAGGGAGGTCTCGAACTCGTTATTCATCACCGTTTTGGTACCATGCAAAATGGCCTCAAAGACCTTGTTGGAATTTATGCTCCTTCAAATATCAGACTTGGTTTGAATTATGGGATTACTGATAAACTGATGATAGGGTGGGGAACAGAGAAGAATAATAAACTTCAGGAACTAGAGGTGAAGTATAATATCTTCAATCAAACCCGTTCAGGATCCATGCCGCTTGCTGTTTCCTATTATGCTAATGTGGCTGTTGATGCAAGAAATGAGGAGGCTTTTGGTGAAAGCTACACTTTTACTAACCGTTTCTCCTATTTTCATCAGGTTATTGTTGCCCGCAAGTTCAACGACAGACTGAGTGTTCAGGTATCACCAAGCTTTGCTCATTTCAATGCTGTTGACCAAAAATTATGGCATAACGACTATCTTGGAATAGGCGCTGGTTTACGCTTTAAGGCTTTTGGCGAGTTTGCTATAATTGCTGAATATGATCAGGCGTTTTCCTATAAAGAAACCCCGGAGACAATGAATAAACCAAAACCTAATGTTCTTCTTGGTTTTGAAATCGGTACACCAACACATACATTCCAGCTTTTTGCCGCTAACTACGATAAGATCAATCCCCAGAAAAACCTAACTAGCAACATGAACGATTTCATGGAAGGGGAAATCCTTATTGGTATGAATGTTTTAGTAAGATTCTGACATTTTAAAAAAAAAGTATGAGAAAAAACCTAAAACACTTACTTCTGCTGGTTTTACTAGCGGGTATGGCTCCTTTAGCATATGCTCAGGAGGATGCCAAGGAAGAAGAACCGGAAGAAAAGATATATTATAATAAAGAAGACAACGCTACTTGCTTCAAATGTCATGGGAACCCATTCTTTGAAGAGTATAATGAGGAAGCAGATGAATACCAGACGCGTAAAATGTTCAAGGGCCTGATCATTGACTCTGTGAAATACTACGAATCTAATCACTGGTCTTTTGCCTGTACCGACTGTCACAGTTACGATTATAATACAACTCCACACTCTACGGCTCTGCATTTTGAAACCATGGCGGGATGTGAAGATTGCCATGGAGGAGATGAGGCTATGGAGAAATATAATTTCGATGGCATCGTAGAAGAGTATAATAAGAGTACTCATACGCGTTTGCCTAACTATCCATATACTTGCTGGTCGTGTCATGAACCCCATAGTTTTAAGTTGGAGGTTAGAACAGAAAACGAACTTACCAAAGTGGTTGCTCATGATAATGGTATGTGTTTACAATGTCATGGAATGGTTGGTTATTCCGAGATCATGATGGGTGTTACACTCGATCCTATGATAGAAATACATAGCTGGCTTCCCGGGACTGAAAATCACCTCAGGAGTGTTCGGTGCCTCGACTGTCATGCAGAAGTGCGCGAAGATGTTGTGGTAGCACATAATATACTTCCCAAAGCCGAAGCTATCAGATCCTGCGAAGAGTGCCACAGCTCTGATTCCAGACTTTTACACACTCTCTATAAATACCAGATCCAGGAAGGAAGAATGGAAAGAGGAGTTTTTGGTGCCATGTCAACAGGCGAAATATTTGTGGTGGGCGCCAACAGAAACAAAAAATTGAATGTGTTAAGCCTGATAATTTTTGCGGGACTTGGCTTTTTTGTGATGGTACATGTATTTTTCAGAATAATAAAAAAATAGTATGGGAGAACGTGTTTATTTATACCCGATATGGGTTCGTTTGTGGCATGTGCTTAACGCACTTCTGATTTTGACTCTATTAGTCACAGGCATGAGCCTTCAATATTCTGAACCAGGTTCAGGATTGATAAGCTTTAAAGCAGCAGTCTCCATACATAACGTCTGTGGAGTAATTCTGTCATTTAGCTATATTTTCTTTATTCTCGGTAATATGTATACCAGAAATGGCCGGCACTACAGATTAGAGCCAATAGGCTTGCTGAAAAGATTATGGAAGCAGTTTTACTTCTATTCCATCGGTTACTTCAAGAAGGATAAACCTCCTTTCCCGGTTGGGAAAACGATGAAATTTAACCCTCTTCAGAAAGTTGCATACGCCTTTGTTATGTATATTTTTGTTCCTATCCTGATTTTTACCGGATGGGCAATGTTGTTCCCCGAGATTATTGTTGAGGAATTTATGGGATTGAATACTTTCATTATTACAGATATGCTGCATATTTTGGGAGCCTTTGTAATATTCATTTTCCTTATTATTCATTTGTATTTCTCAACTATGGGACATACACCGATATCCCATTTTAAGTCGATGGTTACAGGATATCATGAGGAACATGATTAAATTTCCATTGAGATAAAGAACATAAGTGATATTTTATTGAACCCGAAGCTTTTGCTGGCTCCGGGTTCTTTTTTTTACCCTCAGTGGGTGTGTGTGTTGTGTGTGGGATTAATTGTATTTTTGCGTGATTAAGAAGCTTAATATGAAAGAGAGAATAAAGAAATATTTTAAAAGGAGTCCCATAAAGATTGCTTCCGATCTGGTGTTTTGGGTCTTGCTTATTTTATTATTGATTCCCAGCACACGAGCGGTTTTTTTGGCCGGTGTGTCGAAGGTGAGAACAGCAGTTTTTCAGCCGGCTCTTAAATCAGGAGAGGGCCCTGTCATGGATGAAAGTGCAAAAGAATGGGCCTTGGTTAACCTGGATGGAAAACATGCTCAACTAGGGGATTTTGATGGAGAAGTTATCCTGATAAATTTCTGGGCCACATGGTGCCTTCCATGCAGGGCTGAAATGCCATCACTTGATAAGCTTTATGCTGATTATGGATCAAAAGTCCGGTTTTTACTTCTTAGTAATGAGGATCCGGATCCAATACGTGAATTCATGGTTAAGAAAAAATATAGCTTTTCTGCCTGGTTAACACTCAGCGCCCCCCCTGCTGCCCTGTCGACAAAATCAATACCTACAACCTTCATTTTAAACAAGAAGGGAAAGATTGTATATAGTAAATCAGGAGCTTTCGACTGGAACAGTAAAAAAGTAAGAAGTTTCCTTGATACACTTCTTTCCGAATAATTTCTATTTTAGCAGACTCATAAAAATTCTTACAGATATGCGTGGACTAGTATTAGTGATCTTAATTAGCCTGCTTGGAATGAGCAGCTTTGGCCAACAGACTGAAGTGGCGGGAATGAACGAAATGGAAGCTAAAAAAATGGCCGGTTTTCCAAAATTAAATATGCCCAAAGGATATTCTTTAAAAAGCCTGCCGGCAACAAAAGATAATTCTACTAACGAATATTTTCCAAACATATTTTCTCAAAATGGGTATAGCTGTAATCAGGCAAGC
>CAYXQX010000057.1:0-13129 GCA_964467485.1 uncultured Porphyromonadaceae bacterium
AATATGTGCTGCGAATGGGCAAAATATAACCTGCAGATTAATGGAATCGGTCCGGGTTATATTGCCACCGAGCAAACTGCCCCAATACGTGAAGGTAATCATCCATTCAATGATCTGGTGATGACACGCACACCGGCAGGAAGATGGGGCGAACCGGAAGATGTGGCGAATGCTGCTCTATTTCTTGCTTCTGGCGCAAGCAATTTTGTAAACGGACAGATACTGTATGTCGACGGAGGAATTCTTGCAAATTTTGGCTACGTAAAGGGAGAAAACGATGTTGAATAGGATCTATTATGGTCCCGGTATTAAAGAAGGGGAACTAATAAAAAAAAACTACTAAGAGATTAAGACTATGAAAAGATTGTTGAGTATTATGCTGTTGGTCAGCGTTTTCGGTCAGGCCTTTTGTGCCGACGATAACGACGGAATATTTAAGAAAAGATACATTAAGAAAACAATGCTTAAGGCGGCTACCTGGCAATTGGAAAACCCAAAACATGCATTGGATAATTGGACCAATGGTGCTTTCTACACAGGTGTTGTAGCTACTTATGAAACAACTAAATCGAAGAAGATTTATAAGGCTCTGCTCGACATGGGGAATAAGAATGATTGGGAGCCTGCTAAGCGCCTGCAACATGCTGATGACTATGTAATTTGTCAGAGCTACATTGATTTGTATCGTTTGGAGAAGGATGATAATATGCTGAAGGCTACGGTTGATTCGGTGAATAAATGGAGGGCAACACCTTATCCAACAGGCGGGATACGTGAGATCACCTGGTGGTGGTGTGATGCCCTGTTCATGGCACCTCCCATGCTTGTTAAGCTGGGTATGACTCTTGATGACATGAGCTATCTCGAGTTTAACGACAAGCTATATCAAGAATGTTATGATTTACTCTATAACAAAGAATACGATTTGTTTGCACGTGATTTAAAATATGTGTGGGGATATCAGGGTAAAGAAATGAAGGAGTCAAATGGGGAGCATATTTTCTGGAGTAGAGGGAATGCTTGGGTTTTAGGAGGTTTGGCCAGAGTGCTGAATGAGTTACCCAAGAGCTATCCAAATAGAGATTTCTATGTTGATTTATATAGAAAAATGGCTTCAAAAATTGCTTCCATCCAACAGGAAGATGGGCTATGGAGGGCCAGTTTACTCGATCCTGAAGCATACCCGGGAGGGGAAGCCAGTGGCTCGGGTTTTTATTGTTATGCCATGGCATGGGGTATTAATAATGGTATCCTGGATCGGGATAAATTTTTACCCGTAGTTAAGAAGGCCTGGACCGGTTTGAATTCCCTGATTACTGATGAGGGATATGTTGGCTGGGTACAACCAATTGGGGCTGATCCTCAGAAGAATTTCTCTCCCCGGAGTTGGGAGGTTTATGGAACAGGTGCTTTCTTGCTGGCCGGAAGTGAGGTTATAAAGTTAAAGCAGTGATCCGGAAGAATAACCCTATTTTTGTTCGAGCTTCCTTATCGTTTTTTTCAGATAGGTAGAGGAAAGAATTCCAACCACAATATTGGCAGTTAAGCCTGCAAAGAATATCCCTGTAAGGCCAAATAATTTTGAGCCTAACCATGCAAGAGGGACATATAATATAAGCATCCTGACGATAGCCAATATAGTGGCAGGATAGGGCTTGTTGATACCGTTAAAGCTTGAATTACATAGCATTACCAATCCCTGGAAGCCATAGCTTGCACCAACGATGAGGAAGTATTTACTTGCAATCTCCACTACAAGCTGATCATCGGAGAAAATTCCGGCAATAGAGCGGCCCAAAAAAATCAGGATAACATACATTACGACTCCCCATAGCATCGAAAACTTAAATGAATAGCCCAGTGATTTGTGGATGCGCGAAAATTTTTGTTTGCTGATATTCTGACCGATGAATATTATTAGTACGGATCCCAGGGAGGAAATCACCATCAGAGCAAACATTTCAATCCTGGAGGTTACTCCAAATGCGGCTACTGCTTCTTTTCCATATTCTGATATTATTTTTGTGATGATACCTATCGATATTGGTGTGATCAGCATTCCCAGTGATGCAGGTGCAGCTATGTGAATAACCTTGCCCCAGGTTGAGAAGACTTCTTTTATTCTACCGATACGAAAGCTTAGGAGTTTTTCTCTCCTTACAAGGATTATTAGGATAACCACAAAACTGCTGCTTCGTGCAATAACAGTTGCAAGGGCTGCTCCCCTGATACCCATTTCCGGGAAGGGGCCTATGCCGAATATCAGGAGTGGGTCGAGAATAATATTGACGGCGGCTGAAGCGAGCATGACCATTCCGGGTGTAAAAGTGTCGCCTGTTGCCCTTACAATGTGGTTGCCTATCATGGGGAAGACAACAAAGGGGACTCCCAGGTACCAGATATTCATGTAATCTGATATGTATTTAAGGATATCTTCCTGCGCTCCAAGAGCTGTAAATACAGGCCTTATGGTTGATAAACCAACTGCTACGAAAAACAGAACAACAAGAAATCCAAGTAGCAAGGCACGGCTTGCCATTAGTTTAACATTGTTGCGACTGGTGGCAATTATGTTTCTGGAAATCAGGGAACTGGTACCTATGCCGATGCCTAGTGAAAGACTATTAATAAACATGATAATCGGAAAGCCAAAGCTCATAGCTGCAAGCTGCCTTACTCCCAGTTGGCCAACAAAATATGTATCCACAAGATTGAATATCACCATCCCAACCATGCCAAAAAGCATTGGCCAGCTTAGCTTGAATAACTGACTTTTAATATTCCCGCTTGTGAGGTCCTTGTTTCGTCTGCTCATTCTCCTGATAATCTCACTCTCAATCTGATTACTCTATCTTCAATTGTCCATGCAGGAATCCTGATTTCCAGGCGTTTCAATCCTTCTATTTGTATGTCGAGCTCCATGGGGGCCGGATACAGCGACACGACAGATATATTTAAATCAGGATGAGAAAGATTTTCAATTTTTAATTCTTTTCTATGCTGTTTCAATATTGCCCCACCTTCTACTATTTCCACATCGGCGGTGGTCATAAGTTGCCAGGTAATCAATTCAGTTTTTTCTGATATTGTTATTTCGTCTTCAATAATAAGAGACAACTTGCTGTCTTTTATGAATCTTCTTGTTGCCTTTGAAACTAAATCACCCAATGATTTTGACAAATTAAATACAGCTTCTGGTTTATCCCCATTTTCAAAAGAAACCAGAGGCGAAAACCCATCTACCCGATGCATTTCGTTATTAACTGTGATTGTACTGTGACCAAAGTTGTTTTTTGTGAGTAAAGTCCAGCGTTCGCCATCCTGGGAACTATTCCAAAGGTCGAACCCGGTTTTCTCTAAATCGTTATATCCCTGATTTCCAGGATCGATAACCCAGCGGACATCATTCAATTCGAATACAAAGGATCCTGCATCCATGTTGCCATGATTTACTTTCCCATATCCACCTTTTCCTCCAAAATAATAATTGTGAGGATCGTTTTCGCCGCCTGTAATAATCACAATTGGATTAGAACCATCACCTTTAAAAAAGCTTGGCATTTTATCATGTTCCGTTGCTTCATACTGTGACAACCAGCTCATTCCTGCTCCGGCTAAGCGTGATAATTTGCCAATTTCTTCTGGAGGGCGTAGAAAACGTTCCTTTTCAAAAAATGTTTCGTTGCCTGTTTTTGCTGCAAACCAGGCAAGAGTAATATCACCGTTATTCCCTCTTTTTGAACCACAATCGGCAAAGTTATAGTACCAACCAGAAGGAGCAACAGACAAAACTCTGAAAACAGCACTTTCGAGGAAGGCCGGGTAAGTTGCATGTCCAAAATCGTGACCAAAAGAACTCTCCAGCATTGCTGCGCTGACCACTGAAAATGATGTGCCATATCCCCAGTAAGTTGATCCTTCGGGATAAACTCCATCCGGACCATATTCTGCTAAAGAATGAGGAATACCTTCAAGAGCACGATGAATAGTTTTCGCTGCCAGTTCAGGATTCTCTTCGGCGATGGTAATTGCTGCGGCTATCATTCCACCGTTACAAACCTGATTCCAGTTGTTGTTACCATAGGCCCACCATGGATTTTTACCACTGACCGGCCAACTTGGTTTTATTCCCTTTTCAATTAGTGAAATTATTGCCAGTTGCTGAGTTGATTTTGGTAGGGCTCCCGCGGTCCAGTCCAATGCAAAAGCAACTGCCATTGACATTTCGCCGACATCCAGGTAGTGCGATGGGTTCCAGTCTTTGAAATTACAAACGGCAATCACCTCTTCGTTTATTCGCTGAAGTACCTTGGGGTCCTTCTCCATCCGGTAAATAAAGCCCAGCATATTGATACGCCACAACATTTCCCGTGAAGTTCCCAGTAAACGTCTTCCAACAAGCGTCCTTGTTAATAAGGGCTTATTAAAGATTGATTTAGCATTCAATTGAATTGCCTTGTACATATTTTGAAGAACTGGATCGGTTTTCATTTTCTTTTTGAGATTTCTCTCAATTTTTGAATTGAAAACTAGTCGGGGCTGTGATTTTCGCAGGTTCTTTTTCAGGTACTCAACCGACATGGGATTGTCGAGTTTAGGTATCTCCTTTTGAGCTACAGCCGTAATAACTGATATCGACAGGAGAAGTGATATGAATGTTCGTTTGGAAATATGTGACATGATTATTTAGTTTAGGGTTTAGAGGGCTTTTATGGCTTTATAAAGGTAATCTCTTGCTATAAAATTGTTATTTAACTTTCCAAAACATGAGAACTGGATTATCACCCGGATCAAGCTTCTGTCCCAATTCTAATAATTCCGGGGAACATCTTTCAGGATGATTTCCCACCTCTTCAATAATGGTTAAAGCATCCACAGAAAAGAGATATGAGTCTTTTGTTGTCCCCATGGGTAAGTATATGCTTCCTAATTCAAGTTCAGGAAACGTCCAGGAGCCTCCATAAAACTTTTTTGTCTCAAGATCGCAAAACATCATATAATCCTTTTCTTCAGTATTATACAGGTAGGAGATGATATTTCCTACATGTTGAAAATTTTTCTCTAGCGCCATGAATTGTTTTTTTAAATCTTTAAATTTATAGGCGTCATAGGTCTTCTTCATATCTTCAGATAAACTCAATTTCCCAAAATCAAGAATAAAGGCAGGTTTAGCCACTTTATCATTAATTGAAAAAATCGTATCTCCAGCTGTGGGTGCAAATATGGGACCCTGTGGTGTCATTGCCAGGGAAGATATTCCCCTATTCTGTGCTTTGTTATAATCTCCGGCTTGTAGATAACCATAGAATTCTGACAGTTTCTCATCATACCAAATTAAATCATAAGGTTTTCCATTGAAATCTTCCTTTTTAATATACAGTAAAAGCTGGCCTTGTTCATTATGGATCATGTCATATGGATGAGAAGGAGTTGCAATACTTCTTTTGGGTTGTCCTTCCAAATCTAAAACAAGAATTTTGCCCCCTTTATAGTCAAGCACAAAGACTTCCTCTTTGTGAAAACTCAAACAATACATACTCAAAACCTCATTAGGGCCTTGACCATAAGATTTATAAGAATTAACGAATTTACCCTGACTGGTGAAAATATAAAGTCCTTCCCTGGGTCTGTAAAGTACATAGATTAGTTCATTATAAATATAAATCCGCGGACTATGTCCTGGTAATAGACAGTCTGACTTTGTTTCAAGAGGAAGGTAAGATTTCTCCAAAATAAACTCATCAATATCAGTACTGAATTTCTTGGGATCAGGAATTTTAATTGTAATTGGATCTTGAGCAGAAATAGTTGATACCCCAACAATCATCATTAGCATACAGAACAGAGTGAAGCTCTGTTTTATCCTGTTTGGACTCATAGAATAATGTTTTATTGAAGGGGACGGATAAAGGTATAAAAAACCGAGGATGATTTTCCCCAAATTGTAGACTTTACAGAATGCAGTAATAAAATGGTATATTCGTAATCGAACTCGCTTCCCCCGCAGGGTTTGATGGACAAAATAACCTAAAAGCAAACAAAATGAGCTTAAGACTAATCCCATTTATATTGGTATTTGCCCTATGTAGCTGTGGTAGTTCAGTTGATCCGGGGCTTGAGATGGTTGAAGTCAATGGAAGAATAATTCCAAAAATCAATGTTGAACAAATTGAGATGGAGGAGGTCCTGCGATTCTCCGATTGGTTCGAAGATATCCGGCTGATTGAACTGGAAGTAACAAAAAAAAGTTTGATAGACAGAATTTTATCAACCTTTGTGGGAAACAAATATATTATTGCAACAACCATGAGGTCAGGTATATTGCAGTTTACACCCGAAAGTAAATTCGTAAAAACTATCGCAGGAACAGGTAAGGGACCAGGAGAGATAATCGAGATGAATACAAGAATTTTTGTCGATGAAACGAATGATAAAGTTTATATTACTCAAGGCTACATAGGTCGTGATAAAGTCTTATGTGTAGATATTACTTCAGGAGAATTTGAATATATAACCTTTGCCGACACAGGTAATGAATTCATGCGGGATTGCCCTGTTGTTATGGATACAATAATGTATTGTGCAACATTAACAATGATGGGGCAGAAATCTTCTAACCCCCTCTTCTGTCAAAGTACATCAGGAAACTTGATTTGGGAAGTGAAGAAACAAGTTCCTGAAGGATCATTCAATGGTAGAACCTATTTGGTAGATGATATCGTTTATTTCAACTATAGTCAGGGTAATATACTTTATCAGGTTCAGGATCGGAAGATTACTCCTCATCTAATAATAACATCCACCAGCCCTAAAGCAATTTATCCAAAAGCAAAAGAAAATAGCATATCCTACGGTATCCGGCCCATTTTGAAGGATTGGTTTTATGGATATTTCCAGCACTTAACAGAAGTTGATTATGAGAGAGTTAAGGAGGGTTTTCCTAAGATCACCTACAGTCCTATGACGCGATTTCTCTACAACCAAAAGAAAAAGAAGGTCTTTCGGATTGGAGAATCTTTTGTGAATGACTATTTGGGAACCACAGATCGCTTTGACTTAAGCATCCAGTCGAATGGGATTGCTTTTGCAAAATATCAAGCACTTGATTTAGTCGAATATGCAGACTCAGCTTCTCAATCTCCAGAAACAGACCCGAAGATGAAAAAGCGATTGAAGGAGATTCTGGATAGAATAGATGAAGAAGCAAACCCTTGTCTTCTGGTTGGTACGTTGAAGAGAGGAATTTAGATGGATAATAATGGCCAGAGTTTGGAGTGGTTAAAGTCTGCTCAAGTGCCTGTAAAACAACTGTTATGAACTTAAAATGTGCTTCTTTAGTTATTCTCATTGTTCTTATGACCTCCTGTTCATCACCAAATCGAAATCCAGAAGAACTAACTGTTTTAGATCTGTCTCAAGACCTTTCAATCAAGTCTGAAATGACACTTAGTCAGATTGCGGATGATATTAACTACACTAAGCTGGAAAGCAAACCTGGATGTTTTATTGAAAGGATTCATCAATATTCGATCTCTAAGAATTATATATTGATATATGAACGGAAACAAAGTCAGGTTCTACTATTTAATAGGAAAGGGGAGTTCCTTAGAAATATTTCACGATCAGGTAAAGGACCAGGGGAGTTTTTTTATCCCTATGATGTAAGAATTTCAAGAAATGGAATGTTTATCCTGATTCACTTCACCAATAAGGTTTTACGATATGGTTTTGATGGAAAATTCATAGGTGAAACCACCCTTCCGGGTTATGCTGCTTGCGTTGACACTTATGATGATGGACTTGTTGCTTTCTTTACCTCAAGTAAGAGTGTTTCGATGGATTCTTACTCCATCATTTTTTTTGATTGGGACGGAAAGGTGACAGGTAAGCTTGGGAAACGAAATTGGGATAGATTAGAAAGTGGGTACACTACTAGAAGATCTATGTTTTATTATCTGGATGATGAACTTCGAATAAATGAAGGTTATTATGATACAGTCTATGCAGTAAAACCAGATCGCTCTTTTGAACCTAGAATCGGGATTATTCGTAGTTATGATTTTGATCTTTTTAGAAGACCTCGCGATGAGATGGATATAAACGAATTCCAACTTGATGTATGGATGGAAATGCCGGATTACCTGTTCGTTAATGGGGCATATAAAAAGATGATGCACCCAATGTGTTTGGTTAAGGAGTCTGGAAAGATTTATCACATTCCTTTCAATAAGGAGTTAAAAACATACGGAATCCCAAATGATTTGGATGGCGGCCCTCCTTTCTGGCCATCCAGATATCAGGATGGTTCGGCATACAGCTTTCAGTATTCATATAGACTGAAATCTGTTCTCGATAATGATTTAATCGACAATGCCGATTTCAAGGATCAGGAATTGCGAGACAGATTGATTGATTTCAAAGAAAACCTCAGCGATGAAGATGGTCCGGTATTAATTGAAATAAGGCTGAAGTAGGAATACCTGGAGTTTGGTAGTTTTTCACATACTTCGGTCAATTCTTATAATCTATCTATCACTTACTTTATTTGCTGGTCATTTTTCATGATACCCAAATAAGCTTTTGACCTTGTGGGTAGTAAAAGGAATAGTAAATTCGTTTCCTATATGAAGAAACTAATCCTATTACATCTACTGATCTTCCTCTTTTTTGCCGGGTGCAAAGAAGAGATTGAGGAAAATAACAATTTCACCTTGAAAATCCAATTTGCCCAATCGGTAAATGATACTGTAAGAGTAAGTTATCGGGATGTTGAAGGAGCTGAAACTATAGCAGAGGTAATGATAACGAATGGAGAAGGTAACCTGAATGATTCTACTTGTCATTCCTTCTGGGCTCGATTTACAAGTAGAAATTTTAGGAATAATGGTGGGTTCCTCCTTAGTGCCGGTGAGGTGACACTCAAATTGGATACTTCCAAATATGGGAAATCAGTAACAGGTTCTCCAGCCAATACTGAATTAGAACAGCAATTCAAGAATTTTAGACCAGAATTAAAAGATTCGGCCAGTCATTATTTGGCCGTACGTTCAAAGCTTAGAAAGGAAGTGGGTGGGGATGTATTTTGCATTGCCTGATAGTACCGGAAAGGAATTCTCCTTGGCAGATTTCAAGGGGAAATATGTTCTGGTCGATTTTTGGTATAGTGGCTGTGCTCCTTGCAGAATTGGAAAGATGGTTGATAAAAAGATTAAAATAAGCTGAACTATACTACACTACACACATGAAATCTAGACAGATATTTGTTTTTATCCTATTTTTATTGTTGGGTTTATCCGGATGTAAAAATGTTCCAAATGATCAGGTTTTATCAGAATATGAGCCTCTTGATTATGATGGGATAGGCAGAGTAATGATTAGGATTCCGGGTCCATATATTTTTGATACAGTCTACTTTGAAAATGGTGTGGCAATTTATGAACAAGATAAATATGAAAACGAAATAGGCTGGCTATATGCCTTGGATGTTGATAAGAATATGGTGCATTACCTTATTTTGGAAAAAGGAACCATCACAATTACCACTACTAAAGATTCCCTGATATTTTTTACCGGAACCCCAAATAATGATTTATTATTTACTCTGGATAAAGAAATTGAACCCCTCCGAATGAAAATGAAAGTAATGGGCCGGGAGGTAAAGAAGCTGCGCCTGAACGAAAAGAATGAAGAGGCTGATAAACTGCAAAATCAGATATTGGAAATTTCGAAAATATGGTGGGGCAAACAAAAGGAGTTTGCATTGACCAATATTAATATGGCCGGCCTTAATTATGTGACAAAATTGGTGAGTCGTTTTTCAACAACAGAGTTAAAACAGATATTGGACGACTATCACGATTTCTCGGGAACAACAGCTTATCAGAAGGTTGAGAAACGATATAATGCAGAAATTAGAACTGATGTAGGTGTTGCTGCACCAACATTTAGCTTGGTAAATGATAATGGGGAGGTCGTTACATTGGCAAGTTTGCAGGACAAATTAACGATTATTGATTTTTGGGCATCATGGTGCAAACCCTGTAGGGCTGAAAATCCAAACCTTATTGCTCTGTATGATGAATGGAAAGCTAAAGGACTTGAAATAGTTAGTGTTTCCATTGATAAAAAAGAGGACAAGGATAAATGGCTGTCCGCAATTGAGGAGGATGAGCTTACCTGGCCTCAATTATGGGATCTTGAAAGTAAAGTTAAAGAGGCTTATGGAATAACTTCAGTACCTCGAACTTTTTTAGTTGATGAGAATGGAATAATTGTGGCAAAGGGCCTTAGAGGGGAAAATCTAAATGAATTTGTGAAGCACTATCTCAATTAAAGGAAAAAATATTTTTCAATGCAAAAGAATCTATATTTCTCAATCTGCCTATCCCTTTTATTCCTGCCATTTATGACTAATGCACAAGAAGGGAATAATATCCCACCAGAAACAATCTCTATTTGGAATGGCCATGCTCCTATTGGTAATGGAAAATTCACCGAAGAAGATCCTGTTATTACCATTCACCACCCTGCCAAAGCTAATGGAGCTGTGGTGGTAATTTGTCCGGGTGGAGGATATGGCTATCTGGTAAAAGACCCGGAGGGTCATATGAGTGCAAAATGGCTAAATCAACATGGAATTGTTGGAGTTGTATTGGAATACAGGCTGCCAAATGGTCGAAAAGAGATCCCCTTGCTTGATGCTCAACAGGCGATAAGATTAGCACGCTACAAAGCAGGGGAATGGGGGTGCGATCCCCAAAAAATAGGAATCATGGGGTTCTCGGCTGGAGGACACCTGGCCTCCACAGCAGCAACGCATTTTGACAATGGTAATAAAAGATCAAAAGACCCAGTACGTAAAATGAGCTCCAGACCGGATTTTTCCATCCTCATTTATCCGGTTATCTCGATGGGACCAAAGACTCATGAGGGATCAAAAAAGAACCTGTTGGGATCAAATCCTGATGAGGAGACCGTACACATGTTCTCAAACGAAGAACAGATTACTAAAAAAACGCCTCCCGGCTTTCTGGCTCATGCAATGGATGATGATCTAGTGCCACCTGACAATAGCCAGATGTTTTACGATGCACTGATAAGAAATAAGATAGAAGCAAAATACATTAAATTACCCTCCGGTGGCCATGGCTTAAACGGATACAAAGGACCCATGTGGGAAAAGTGGAAGACCGAATGTTTACAATGGCTCAATGAAATAATAATATCGAAATGAAAACTGCATTAATCAGACCCAATAGACTATGACAACAAAACAAATACTAATTTTCATATTGTTAGGCTTAGTTTTTACTTCATGCAAACCAGATCAATCGGGTAAGGAATCCGAATACTATTCAAATAGTTGGGAGTCCCTCCGTAATCATCAGAACCCTGAATGGCTGAGGGAAGCAAAATTTGGGATCTATACCCATTGGGGAATATATTCTGCAACTGCAACATCCGGTAATGCAACATGGTCGATTTATAATGCATACCAGCGCCCATACACCAAGCAGTACAAAGAATTTGAGGAGAAATACGGACCATTGACAGAGGAATTCGGGTACAAGGACTTAATTGATGGTTTCTCAGCTGAAAATTTCGATGCAGAGGAATGGGCCGACCTATTCGCCAAATCCGGGGCCAAATTTGCAGGCCCTGTAGCTGAACATCATGACGGATTTGCCATGTGGGATACAAAATACTCAGAGTGGAATGCTGCTAAAATGGGACCTAAAAGAGATATCGTTGGTGAACTTGAGAAGGCTATAAAAGCAAAAGGCTTGAAGTTTGTAACTGCCTTTCATCACTCGGCTAACTGGTACTTTTTTCCTACTTGGGATAAGACGAAGGATTGCAGCAAGCCTGAAAACTCAGGATTATATGGACCTATCCATGGGATAAATGACAGCCCAAATACCGAATTTTGTGAGGAGTGGTATGGAAAACTTGTTGAGGTTGTTGATAATTATGATCCTGATTTTGTTTGGTTTGATTTCGAACTGGATCTTATACCCGAGAAATACCTGCGCAAATTTGTAGCATATTATTACAATAATTCGATTGATAGAAATAAGGATGTAGTTATTTCATATAAAGATCATGACCTCCCGCCAGGCGTCGCATTGCTTGATCATGAAAATGCTCAGGAAGGAGATTTGACTCATTATGAGTGGATAACAGATACATCCATTGAAGAAATTGGATCGGTATGGGGTTATCTCCCAAACTTAAAGTACAAATCAGCAAACAGACTTATCGACAATCTTATTGATAGGGTCAGTAAAAACGGTTACCTCTTATTAAATATAGGGCCTAAGCCTGATGGAACAATCCCTGAAGGAGTGAAAAAAACCCTCCTGGCTATGGGTAAGTGGCTTGAGCTCAACGGAGAAGCCATTTATGGTACTACAGCCTGGGTCAAGCACGGAGAAGGCCCAACCCGGATTCATGGAATTGAATCAGGACAAACTTTTACCTCCGAGGATATCAGGTTTACTGTTAAAGGTGATACCCTTTATGCAATTTTACTCGACTGGCCTAAAAACAATGAAGTCCTTATTAAAAGTCTGGTCCCGCAATTTTCAGAAACAGAACCTCATAGAGTAAAAAGTAGCCTCCCTGGCTATTTCCTTTCTCCTGATGAGATTGAATCAATTAGCCTGATCGGAGATGAAAAGGACCTTAAATGGGAACTAATCCCCCAAACGGGTTTGAAAATAATACTTCCTGATGAACAAGCCTGTGAATATGCCCATGTGCTGAGGATAAAGAGGAACCTGAATTAAAGCTGTACAAAGAAGATTTGGTCGGTCAGCCATAAATCCGGCATACAATATCCTTCACAAAAGGCTATATTTGCAAGCACCAGAATATGAATTATCTAGCTCATTTATATTTAACAAAAGATTACTCCGAAGAGATTTCTGTTGGGAATTTCATTGCTGATGCAGTGAAGGGGCAGAAGGCCTTATCCAATTATCCGGAGAACATTCAAAGCGGAATACGAATTCACCGAGCGATTGACAGTTTTACTGATACTCATCCCCTGTTCAAGAAAGGTACAAAACGATTACATAGTAACTATGGGAAATTTGCGGGCATTATTATGGACATCTTTTATGATCAT
>CAYXQX010000058.1:0-12957 GCA_964467485.1 uncultured Porphyromonadaceae bacterium
GGCTTTTTTTATGCTCCATAGCTATTGTTTTTTCTTATCTTTGCAAACTAAATATACAAAGGCCTTTATCTCTGTAAATCATGCGTTTAAACTTATTAGATATCATTTCTGCTTTCATGGTTATGTTCGCTGTAATCGACATTTTTGGTTCTATCCCGATTATATTGAACATAAAAGGAAAAGGAGGGAAAATTAAAGCAGGCCAAGCAAGCTTAGTTGCCTTCGTGGTGTTTATGTTGTTTTTATTCCTGGGAGAGCAAATTCTAAATCTGTTCCATGTAGATATTTCTTCCTTTGCGATAGCCGGTTCCTTCATAATTATGTTCCTTGCACTGGAAATGGTCCTCGGTGTAGAACTATTCAAAACCGAAATACCGGCAACAGCTTCTATTGTTCCTATCGCATTTCCATTAGTTGCCGGAGCCGGCTCAATAACCACACTTATTTCACTTAGAGCGGAGTATGATTATATCAATATAATTATTGCTATCGTTCTGAATATGGTGGTAGTTTATCTGGTACTTCGACTAACCCATTGGTTTGAAAAGATTTTGGGTGAAGGGGGTATTATTATTCTCAAAAAATTCTTTGGTATAATACTGTTGGCCATAGCAATAAAACTATTTACATCTAATACCGGTATAGAGCTTAAATGAAAAACCCCGAGATCATAGTTTATACTGATGGCGCAGCCAGAGGGAACCCAGGTCCGGGTGGATATGGGGCCGTCCTTATGCATAAAAGCCAAAGGAGGGAGCTATCTCAAGGGTATCGCCTGACAACCAATAACAGGATGGAACTTCTAGCTGTTATAGTAGCTTTGGAAACACTCAAAATAGAAAACTCGGCTGTTACAGTGTATACCGACTCGAAATATGTGTCAGACGCTGTGGAGAAAAAATGGATTTTTCAATGGGAGGCAAAAAACTTTAAAAAGAAAAAAAATCCTGATTTATGGAAAAGGTTTCTTGCCATTTATCCAAAACATCAGGTGAAATTTATCTGGATCAAAGGACATGCAAATATTCCGGAAAATGAACGCTGTGATGAGTTAGCAGTAAAAGCTTCTGAAAGCAATGATCTTTTAGTTGATGAAGTTTATGAGTCAGAAATTAATAGCGATCACGGAAATCTTTTTTAATTTGCACAACTTTATGACGAATAACAGAATAACAGAATAACCGGATAACGAAATAACGGAATAACAGAGTACGGAATAACGGAGTAACCGAATAACGGAAAAAAATATGGAATTCAAGAAACTCAACAATATTACGGGCTGGATTGTATTTGCAATCGCAACTCTGGTTTATCTTTTAACAATTGAGCCCACGGCTAGCTTCTGGGATTGTGGAGAATTTATTGCCACTGCAGTTAACATGGAAGTTGGTCATCCACCGGGAGCACCTTTCTTCATGATACTAGGGCAATTATTTTCCCTATTTGCTTTTGGCAATGCCGAAAACATCCCCGTAACTATCAATGTGATGTCGGCTTTGGCATCAGGATTTACCATATTATTTCTTTTCTGGTCTATCACACACTTGGCAAGAAGGGTTTTTACTCGTAATGGAGAATTAAATAAAGGCCAGCTTTATGCAGTTATCGGCGCCGGTATAGTTGGAGCATTGACCTATACCTTCTCCGACTCCTTCTGGTTTTCAGCAGTTGAAGCCGAGGTATATGCCCTTTCATCCCTTTTTACAGCTGTCGTTTTCTGGGCAATACTTAAATGGGAGGAAGTGCCTAATCCAACTGATGCTAACAGATGGCTACTTTTTATCGCTTTTCTGATGGGACTGTCTGTTGGGGTCCATATCCTCAATTTACTAGCTATCCCGGCCATTGGCTTGGTTTACTACTTTAAAAACTATGAGTTTTCAACGAAAGGAATCGTTAAAGCCATACTTGTCTCTTTCGTTATCCTGGCTATTTTACTTTACGGTGTCATACAGTTAACATTAAAAGTGGCTCTTGGATTCGAACTATTCTTTATCAATACTGTTGGGCTACCATATAATATGGGTGTCTTGATATTTGTCGTAGTTCTTATAGCTGCTATCGTTTTGGGTCTGTTCTATACAATCAAAATGAACAAGCCTGTTTGGAATACTATCCTTCTGGCTGTAACAATGGTTATGATAGGATATTCATCAATCCTTGTACTACCCATAAGATCTGCAGCAAACCCTCCACTTGATGAAAACAATCCGGAAAACATCAGCTCACTACTATCTTATGTTAACCGTGAAGTATATGGTCAGAGACCCTTGCTGATGGGAGAGTATTATAATGCCCCAATTGAAGAATTCAAAGAAGGTAAAAACGTATACTATCAAAAGGATGGTAAATATGTTGTTGGCGATAAAAGAACTAAATACGTTTACGACAAAAGATTCACAACCTTTTTCCCCCGGATGTACAATAATATGGACCCCGATTATGTTTCTGCTTATCAGGAATGGGGTAAGGTAAAGGGAACCCCTCTTCAGGTGGTGAACAACAGGACAGGACAGAATGAGGTGAGAAATAAACCAACATTCACAGAGAACATGAGATTCTTTTTCCGTTATCAACTGGGTCACATGTACTTCCGCTATTTCATGTGGAATTTCTCAGGTCGCCAGAATGATATCCAGGGAAGAGGTGAGCTTATGAATGGCAACTGGATAACCGGGATTAAGTTCATTGATGCCATGAGGCTGGGACCACAGGACAAGCTGCCCGACAGTATAACTGAAAACAAAGGGCATAACAGATATTTTGCTATTCCATTGATCCTGGGCCTGCTGGGAGCTTTTTTCTATTACAAAAAAGAAAAGAAAGGTTTCTGGGTTGTAACGATGTTGTTCATAATGACCGGAGCAGCAATAATTGTTTACCTGAATGAAGTGCCGCGGACTCCTCGTGAGAGAGATTATGTATACGTTGGATCATTTTATGCCTTTGCCATCTTTATTGGAATTGGGGTATTATACTTATATGAACAGCTCCAGAAGAAGCTATCCGGACCTTTAAGTGCCATATTAGCCACTTCGTTTGCTCTCCTTCTCGTTCCTGCAGTTATGGCAAGCCAGAACTGGGACGACCATGATCGTTCCGGGCGTTATGCAGCTCACGATTTTGCATATAATTACCTGGTTGGATTAGATGACAATGCCGTAGTATTTACTAATGGTGATAACGACACCTTCCCATTATGGTATATTCAGGAAGTTGAAGGACACCGGACAGATGTTAGGGTTGGCTGTATGCCATTTATGCCGCAAGACTGGTACATCACACAAATGAAACGGACTTATTATGAGTCAAAAGCCCTGCCTATTTCAATGGAATTTGAAACTTACCGTCAGGGTGAACGAGGCCTGATCCCAATCATACCAGACCAGAGAATAAAAGGAGCACAGCCACTAAAAAGTATTATCGATTTTGCGGCCAGCGACAATCCTGCCACTATTTATCCAAGTGGCAATAATAAGTTCAATTTCATCCCTACTGATCACTTTATCCTACCGGTTGATTCAGCAACAGTGGTCAATAACGGAACCGTAAGTCCGGAAATGGCTGACCAAATCGAATCTCCTATTGTCTGGAAAATGGGTAAAGAACAGATTTACAAAGATGAACTTGTGATTCTGGACCTACTTGCCCATAATAATTGGGAACGACCAATTTATTATACAACACCATCGCAGAATGGATCGGTAAAACTGGATGAGTATTTGGAACTTACCGGACTAACTTACCGCTTAGTTCCTATTAAAGGTGAAAAGCAAACATCAGGAAGTGGAAGAGTTAATACGGCAGAAACCTATGATAACCTGATGAATAAATTTAAGTATACGAACTTCGGTAATGAAGATGTATATTTTGATGAGACATGTAGAAGGATGATGATCAACCTGAAAAATAATTTCAACCGCCTGGCTTTTGCTTTGATCGAGGAAGAACAAACCGGGAAAGCCGGAGAGGTGTTAGCTAAAGTTGAAGAAATCTTACCTCCATCTATACTTGGATATACATACCTGGATCTGGCTACTGCTGAAGGTTGGTATAAATTAGGTGAAAAAGAAAAGGGGAAAGCCGGCCTTGAAGGTTCATTTAATTACGTTTCCCAAATGATGGATTATTATGTCTCTCTTCCAGAAAGATATCTGAACTCAGTTGGCACTCCAATTCAATACAATTTATCTGAGCTGAGGGAACAGATGAGAATAGCCAGCCAGTACGGAGAAACTGAACTTAGCAAAGCTATTGAAGAAAAATTCAATGCCTATTATACCACTTATCTAGGACGTGTAGGACAAGGACAATAAGAAAATTGTATGAAAAGATCATGGATTTTCCTGATAGCCATCATGGGCTTATGGGCATGTAACAAACAGTCGGATCCTGCAAGCACCTGCTATATCAATGGTACTGCAAAACCTGTGGCTAAAGAATATCTGGCTTTTACCTATGCCGATTTTCTGGATAGTACAAAGATTGATCAAGATGGCCGGTTTCAGCTGGAAGTTCCTGTGCAGGAAACAGGACATGGAATACTTATGTATAATAATGCCTTGATTGAAATTTATCTGGAGGCCGGTAAAGATCTTGACATCACCATAAACACTAAGACCTTTCCCGAAAAAATTGAATTTGGCGGGGATCTTGGGCCCATGAACCATTATCTGCAATTGGCAAGAAAACTTGACAAGCAAACTGATATGAGTAGTGAGGTTCTTTTTAAAATGGAGCCCGAGTCCTTCCTGAAAATCACAGACAGCATTCGACTAACCAAGAGCAAATTACTTCAGGAGTATGAAGAAAAATTTCCTGATATGGATAAAGCCTTTATTAGAAAAAAGGAGGCAGATATTCTTTATACTTGGGCCAGCCAGCAACTGCTTTACCCTGGTTATTATGCCCTGATCAAAAATCAAATACCACCATTGCCGGAGAATTACCATAAAACCTATCTGGAGAAGCTGGGACTGAATAATGCAAGCCTTTTAATAAGCCCAATGTATAAGACCTTTCTGGAAAATTACCTCGATTACAGGGAGGCCGTTTATGTGGATAATAATCCTAAAATACAGGAAATTTGGTATCCTGGTTCTGTTGCCCGTTTCAGAGTAATCCATCAGGAATTTACAAATCAGGAGATCAAAAACTATCTCCTATACAGATCAATGAATGACCATCTTGATAATTTTGGAACAGAACACGTTGAATCCTTCATTACGAATTTTAGAGTCAGTTGTACAAATGAGGAGTATTTAACCCATATCGAAGAGAAATTTAACTCAAACGAAAAACTTGCCAGAGGACAAATAGCACCGGAATTAGAGTTCTTTAACAGGGAAGGTGAAAAAGTAAAACTCTCAGACCTGAAAGGGAATCTTCTATATATAAATTTCTGGGCCAGCTGGTCGGAATGGAGCATACAGGAATTTTCCTACTGGGAAAAACTAAGAAAGGATTTTGATGGATTTGAAATTTCCTTTATATCTGTTTCAATGGACTTTACAAGGGATAAAAACAAGTGGGAGTATATTCTAGATAACCAAAACCTTGGGGGCTTACATCTTATACAAGACCCTAAATCAACTGCCTTCATAGACCAATACTTTATTAATGACTTGCCACGATATCTACTGATTGACCAGGAAGGGAAGATTATCAGCGCCCATGCTCCACGGCCTAGCGAGAATATGGAACTTATCCTAAATAATCTACTGAAAGAGAAGCCCTGAACCAACAAGCATCAGTAAAGAAATACTAAATAAACATTGGCCATTCGAAAAGAACCGGGCCAGAGGTCTCTTCAATCTTTTTTCCTAAGGCAGGATCACCTGTAAGCATATGAATTTCAATCTCTACCTTTAGGCCAAACATGCCTTTCAGAACCTGGCGCATAGGATCCTCTTCGTGAAAATGAGTCTGAAGAACCGAGTACTCAGTCCCCCGATGAATATTGTAAACATGCCTAACGAGATTTTTCAAAGCTTCAATATTTTGATCATGAGCCATCATTACCAATGTTCTTTGTCTGAGAGCATCACCAGGGCGCATCGTTGCCGGCATTTTCATAAAACCAGAAAGAAAACGAATCACTGACAAAGCCACCTTCATCCCTCTTGGTATTGTCATAACCTTCATCCTCTTATAAATATTTTCATCCCAGGCACATAGTACAGCCTTTATCTTCCCTTTTTCCCGTGCTACCCACATGTTTTCAAGATCAATACCCTCAATTTTATCCAGATAATAGCGAAAAAGCTCTTCAGAGATAAATGGTGCCAGTTTATAAGTTTCATAAAACCTGGTATATAGATCTACTAGCTCAACAATATCTTCCTCAACAGGATGTTCGATCACATAGCGTTTATCGACTCTTTTCTTCAGTAAAGGAATTGAATTATTAAAATGGATATCTCCCAAATAGTTTGATGGAGGAAAACCAGCCCTGCCCTCTGTAAAAATGCGAGAGGCTACATTGCCCTTAATGATCGATGCAAAACCCATTTCCTGACCTTGCCCGAAGGTTCTTTCATATATTTCTTTAACCAGGCGATAAGCCGTCATACTTTTCTGGTGATCAGGATCCACTTTAAAATCCAACATATAAAGGGAATTGTACACTTTGCCCTCATGCTGCACTGGAGTATAAATGCCACCAAAACAACCAATTAACTTATCTCCTTTCCTGGCTACCAAATGAAAAGCACCCGGGTCAATTTCTTTATGTATCCTGTTGAATACTGGAGTGCGATCAGGATAAACACTCATTACACCGTGCTGGATGCATCGGTGCGACAGATCCAAAATAGCCCCGTTATCTTCTTCCCTTAGCAAATCAATTATTACTTTTTTTCTTTCCCCCATGATAATCCCTATTTTATCTCCTCTCTAAAATAATTACTTGCACCTATTATTCATCAGTACAGAAAACCAAACATCCACAAAGGAATTCTAGTTCCAATTTGAGAATCTATTCCTTCATTTATACTGTATGATTCGCCATATGATATATATTTTTTTGAAGAAATCGTCCTCCACTCCAAATCAAATGGATATTCATCATCCACAATCAGCACTCCTTCATTCGTACTATGCACCTTGTGATTATACTGTAGCTGGTTCATTAAAAATGTTTCGTATACCGCCGGGCTTAATTGCGGGGTCAAACAGATTGCTTGTATCAGATTACTGTTATTTAAAAACAGTCTGTTAGGCTTGGTAGAATAACTGGCACCATCTTTACAGTTTTTTACACTTATAATAATCCTTGCTTCAAACAGATAAGTTAAAAATTTCAGAAGGCTATCACGAGTAGTCCCGCAACTATCCGCCAATTTTTCAATATTAGGTTTAAGTGGTCCGTCCTGAGCTATTACCGATACTAAGCTCTTAATCTTAACTACTGATTGATAATCAATATTATAAAATGCCGGGAGATCTCGCTCAATGTTTTCATTCAGACTATCCATCAGAGTATGAAAGAAATCCCAGTGCGTACTCCTTCTAAAGGGGTAATAGCCCTCCATGAGGTATTCCTCAAAATATTGAAGTGGCCTGATGCGGTTAAGTACAGCAGACCCGGGGCTCCTGTTTAGTTCAATCAATTCATCGAATTGAATTCTTGGAAAGGCATATTGATATTTGAACTCCAGAAACTCCCGGTAAGATAATCCCGGAAGTTTATACAAAACAAGATCATCTATAAGCCTACCCAAGTAATTCCTGTCCTCTATGACAATCGAACTGGCAAAAACAAGATGTAAATCAGGAATTTCTATCCTGATGTTATCGATTTCCTTAATAGCTCGGGGACACTTATGAAGGTCATCAACAAACAAATAATGCCCTCCTCTATTATAAAAACCCCTCGCAAATTCCAAAAGGGAATTGGAAGAAAAATAAATATCTCCAAGGCGGACATAAAGTGCCTTACCATCCCTGCCAAGCTTATTTTTCATCAATTGCAATAGCAAACTGGTTTTCCCAACCCCTTTCCCTCCAATTATCCCGATCAACTTATCCTTCAAATGAATTTCATTGTACAAAAACCTCCTAAAGTTAGCAGGACAATTATGCTGTAAGTCATCAGATATTGAAATCAATCGATTCATTAAAATCAAAATTAATATTTTCACTTATATATTTCCTAGTATTATATGTTTTTTCGCTTTTAGATTATTGATTTTCTCTTTTTTTTAAACATTTATTCCGAAATAAATTAAATGCATTAAATATTTGCTTAAACCTCACTCCTTAGTGATTAGATTTGTCCTGAATAAATACCAGTAACATGAGATTATCAGGATTACCAAAAGCAAAGTTGAACGAAGAAGCCAGAGAATTTATTAATTTATATTCCTCCCTGGGTGAGAGAGCAGAGAATTTTCTGCCAGAACATGTAATGGAAACCCTCCGTTCATTTGTCAGGGTATGTTATGAAGAACAGCTTGATCCTGATATTCAGTCGGCCGAAATAAACCGCTTCCTACTGGATTTAAAAGAGTCCTTGCCAGGCTATACTGAAACCAGCCTGATGCTAACACCTACCGAGGATTCAAAGGCTTTCTTATACTCATCACAGAGCAATTCCTTTAAGAATAAATTAAGATATGCCGTTGACCATGAACTGGTTGGAGAAGACGACAAAAAGCGCCTGGAAAACATATTAAAGCTAAGTAACTTCTCCGTTGGTACACCTCCGGTAACTCAGCAAACCATTGATTTTCTATATAAAATACTATTAGGTGATGAGGTTAGGGTTCTAAGAAAATTCAGGGATGTAATTGGTATCAATGATGATGTTGAGGAGGCCCAGTGGAATTATATGCTGGATGTTCTTGATCAAACAATAAACCAATCCACGCACTACACCACAGCTAAAGAGAAAGCATTCTTCCTCAGTCGCACTGAATCAACTGTTAACTTCAAGGGATTGAACGGCTTGATCAGGACTCTGGTCTCTGGAACAGCGGAAACAGCGGTTAAGCTTCTGCGAGAAGAAGTATTTACAGGCGATATGATCAAGGAAATCGGATATACAGATGCCGATACCCTGATTGAAGAGATGAAAAAGGATCCTGTTGCTCTTTTTGCTGTTCGGGTACCATCTCTGAGAAAAAACATCTTAAGTCGGCCTGATTTTATGCCCTTCCTGAACAGGACCATTTTCCTCGACGATTCGCCGGAATCGAGGGCTACTAATACTTGCTTGGTTTTTGCGTTTCATAATGGCATTATAAATACCCTCAACAAGATCCATACGAAGAAATTAGGGGCACCCGCAAATACCCAAATGAACCTTCGGCTTATCCTCGACAAAGTGAATAGCGAGAACCTCAAGAAGTACAGGGAGCTTATTGAGAATCAAATAGTTGAATACGACAGGGAAATAAAGCAGATTAAGGCAGAACAGCTTGCCAGTCCCAACAAACCAGATCAGGATATAATGCTTTACAAATTTGATGAGTTTGCCAGACAAATCATCAAAGACAAATATATCCTTTCAAAACTTGCGCAGACTATCCGTCTTATTGAAAGAACCACCGACCCTGTTGAGCATAAAAAGCTCAACAAGGAATTGGTAAAAGAATTTGAAGAGCGCACGCTCGACTATTTCTATTCCGGCAATCGCAAGTTGGAAATATCTACTATTATAGAGGGTGGTGGCAGAACTCAAATTAAAACATTTGGCGAATTCCTGCTTCAGAGGAAGTTAAAGCCAGTGAAAAAGACCATTATTCATAATTGTAAAGTGGTCCTGGATGTAATACCTGATAATTACCAACGCACTCTTCACAATCATTTTCACAAGAATTTTGGGATTAACCTCTTCCTGGAGAAATATAAGGAATATCTCACCAAAGTTGAAAATGAAGCAGATAACAAAGGGCGCTTTAAAAATCTGATAATAGATCTGGGCATTAAATCCAAATATGACAATCAATCTCCGGAAGACCAGGTCATTATACAGGATTTTATCTCAAAACTATCAACTCTCGAAAAATCATCTGTTTCAGATGATGTCCAGATGATTATCAGGGATCTCCTTTTCTGGGAAAGCCGTCAGCCAAACCCTTATATCTATTTCGTTGAAGAGGCATCATGGGAATATATGGACCTTTTTCCTCCAGACCGTTTTGACATCAACCCATTCGATATAAATATTGAACTTTTTGAGAATGGGAGAGTAGATTTTGAGAGGTTGCAGTTGAAGCTTGAAAGAATAAGAGACACCTTCCATCTATTCGACGACTCGGGCACCTTATGGGACAGATTCTGTGAGAATACAACCTTTGTAATTAACGATCCCGCCAACCCCACAGGATATACAGATTTCAATAATCAGGCTCTTATCCGCTTCCTGAAATTTCTGAATAAAACCAAGATCACTCTCTTCCTTGACGAGGCTTACAATGATGCTGTTAAGATTGATGATCCGGAAGAGCCAAAGTGGCGTACCATCTCCCGCTACATAATGAATAACTTCGGAACATATCCAACTATCAGCATGGTTACCTCACTCTCAACCACCAAGAACCTTGGTGCAACAGGTGACCGCTTAGGCTCATTGGCAGCTACTCCCGGGCGAAAAGATGTTATTGATTTCGCCCGTAAACTGTTTGAAATTGAGCGTGCAAACACCAATTCACTATTCTTGCTGGTAAACACCCTGGAAGTTGCACAACTGGCCAAAAGGATTAAAATCAGGATGGATGAAAACCTTCCCAAAGATGCATCCAGATATAAGATCAAGTCAAAACTCATTAAGTACATAAAAACTGAAATTGAAGCCAATGTCCCTGGTAAGGTATTCGGGAAATCCGGAAGATCTCCCAGGGTTTCACTATTTGAAGGAAGTCCTCTTCACATCTTCCTTCTGGATGAACTAAAATCATTAGATCAGCTTGATGTTTTGGAGCTGCCTGACGACTTCAAATACAGGGATGAGCCATTTTTCTCCTATTACAAGGATCACCTGATTAAATCATTAAACCGCTTCAGAATAAATAAAGAGTTTAGAACCGAATCCAACAAAAGGCTCGATCTGGCCCATAAAACTGCTTTAAAAGTTATTGAAGAAAAAGGGATGCAAGATGAGATCGGGATTCTTAATTCTGATGGATCCTACCTTTTTAACCTGCTTATTTTAAACAAAGAAGCACTCATATATCTTAAAGAATTCACCTTGCGCCTGGCACGTGAACGAGGATTATCAGTATTACCGTATCAGGCTGGTTTTGTAAGGTTCTCCCTTGGTGGTTACCTTGACGGAACCGCAAAAGGAAAAGAGTTTTTTGGAAAAGAGATAGAGCAGGCTGTTAGGATTTTTATTGATTACTGGAGTAAACTTGTAGAACTCTCGAAGGAGAAAGTCGCGAATCCCAGTCAATTAATTGATAAAGTTTTTCCCCAACAGGATACGGAAGAAAGCATCATTGATATCCTGGATGATTACTCTGAAATTTCAGGGGTTTCAAAAACAACAAGTTCATCAATCCTCATAAGAGATATAAAGTCGCTATACCTACCATCTCCAAAAATATCAGGAGTAAGTATTAATACTATTGCTACATCATTTAATTCAGTTATTGAATTTTTTGATACAGTAGGCCAATGTCCTGATCTTGATTCATTTATCAGAAGTCAGGCTTTTACAAAAGTTTACGAGAACCTCCTCCCTCAAATTTATAAAAACATTCCCAGCCTAAGAGATTGGGATATCAATGAGGTAATTGCCAGGTATGGAAAATCAACCCTTCTGAAATACTGTAGCAGTAAATTAGATTTTCTTCCTGATGATAACATCCTGGATGGCCCTTATGAATTGATGGTGATGAAGGAGATCCTCATTGAGCTGGAGAAGGCACTCCTAAGTGATGCAAAGGTGAAATTGCTGGCGCTGAGAGTTAATGAAAAAGATATGGCAGGTGATCTGGCAAAGATCGAAGGATACAACAGAATCCTCAAGAAATTCCTTCGTGAACTATTACTTCACTTCAACCTTCCTTATGAACAGGAAGAATATGAGCCTACCAGGGAAGAATTATTCCTTGCAGCAACAAAACTGTTTATAGATAGTACAGGACTAGATCTCAAAAAATTCAATATTGACCATCAACTGGTTACCGTAGTCAGACTTCTGGCAATAAACCCAGATAGATTTCCGGGAGATCAATTCGATGCCATAGTAAGAAAATCAGAAAAATTGCTCACAGGTAAAATCCAGGAACCTGATTCTCAAGATGAAAAACTGCTTAATGCATTTTTGGCCACAGGTTCTGATATCTTTAAGAATAAGTGGGCGATTCTTACCAATAAGCTCCTTGAACACTTAATAAATACCAAAGAAGGGGAGGCGCGCCTGATATCAGGAGAATTTATGCTGTCGAGCCTCGATCTAAACCTTAATGCACTCTGGCAGGATTTAGAAGCCTTGAAAAGGGAGAAAATAACAGGTGACAACCTGGTATCGGAATCCAGAGATATAATCTTATTCCTCACCGGGGCAATGAATAAGACTAGATCAACAAAGCGGTATACAGAGTACAACCACATACTCCTAAGACTTTTGGTACATAAATTCCAGGAACAGAATTCAGCCGTTAATGAAATGATCCAGCATGGGTATACCATTTACAATGATTTCAAGATGGAGAATGCCATTACGAAAGATAAAAAGTATGCTTCACTAAGCTGGATAAACCAGTTGATGGAAAAATGCGGTGTAATTGGCGGAGAACAAGATGTGCAAACCCATACCAGGATAGCTACAGATGCTAAGAAAAGGGAATTCCCTTTCCATAAAATCGACAGGAGCGGGGAAGAGCCTGAGCCATTTACAAACGGTGAAAGCACCACGGGTCAGGATTTTATTAAGCAAATGAAAACAAGACCCACAGCAGTTTTCTTTGGTGATCGGATGACTCGCTTTGTGGATCATCTTGATGAGCA
>CAYXQX010000059.1:0-12853 GCA_964467485.1 uncultured Porphyromonadaceae bacterium
CGTATGAAAAATAATCACTAGCTGTACTCTGCGAATTCACTGCTTTTATTTCTACAACATGCCTCCCATTGGATAGTGCAGCTATCTCATAAAAGAAATTATTCCCAGCCACTTCAGTTACCACATCGCCATCATGAAACATTAAAATGGAATCAGCCAAAGTTCCTTTGGCTTCTATGGAAATTCTTTGCCCTTCTCCCGCTATAAACCAATCTTCCAGTGGTTGTAATATTTCTACACTAAGTTGAGCCAATTCAACAAAGATATCGGCACCACCAACATCACGACCAGTTTCTGAGCCATCATGATTTCTAAAGACAAAGGCCAGATGGGTGATTATCTCCTGATCAGGCACACCATAAAAATCTCTTATGCTTGGACCTATTTTGAATTCCCATAGATCATTCCCCAAGGGCTTCAGCTTGGCTTTATCAGTATTCTCACCCCAATCAGCTAAAACATATTTCCAGTTTCCAGCTGAGGTATGCACACCCGCATGAGCCCATACATCTCCTGTGTAGCCCATTAATCCGGCATCTCCTTTTGTGGCATCAAAAATTACAGTCACAGAATCTTCACCGGTCGCATAAGCCGGATCCAATACAATCAACTGCGCATTAGAGGAAAAAGTTATTAGGAAAAAAGCTAGCGATAGAATAATTCGATTAAGCATAAGATAGAAATTGAAAAAGCCCGGCTGAGAATAATTCACCAGCCGGGCAAAATAATTTATAATACTAAAGTTACTGTTTAACTATTTTTTCTGTCCTTCTGGAGCCATCTTCTGCAACAAAAGTAAGGAAATAAACTCCACTTTCCAGACTGCTGGTATTAATTTCCATTCTGGATTGTAGTTGACTTAATGATTTAACTTCCTGACCGACAAGGTTAGAAATTACTATTCTATCAAGCTGATCAGCATTCTCAATAACCAAACTGTTGCTTATTGGGTTTGGATAATATTTAATATCCTTGAAGTTTACAATATTCTCTACTCCAACTGTTACATCATAGAAATGATGAACAGTTTGGTAACCGTAGATAGCAATATAGGTCCGGTTTGGCAAATCGCCAGGAAATTCATTGCTGTCCCAGCTTCCGTTAATCCGAAATTTGTAACCTAGTTCTGTTCCTACTTTTACATTATTCACATTAATGCTGTAAATATTTCCTTCATCAAGTGTAAAAGGAACAGATCCTCCCCAGCCATTCATGTCTCCTGCCACGTCCACAAAATCAACCTCAGGGTCAAAAGTACCTGCTTCTACTGCTTTTGTCATATCAACAGAGAAGTGAAGTACTGTATTATAAACCAAGTCAACTGTTTGCTCTCCCTCAACGGGTTTGATAGTACGATTTGGCAGTGAGCCAGGGAACTCATTTGTGTCCCAGCTACCGTTGATACGGAATTTATAGTCATAACTTTCTCCGGCAAGCATACCATCAATACTTACAGTATATACTCCTTCAGTTTCAGTAGCAGTAAGGACATCCTCTCCTTCTTCAGGTCCCCATCCGTTAAATGCACCTGCAACATCTATGAAATCACTTTCAGGATCAAATTCACCCAGACTAATTGTATGAGTCATATCGAGCATGAATGTAGCAGATGCCGGGAAAACGATTGGATCCTGATTCCACCAATGGTTGAATGTATTAGGTCCTCCCAGAGCAACAAATTCTCTGGCATCATCTTCCTGAGTGTCACTATTAATTCTGTAATTAAATGCATAAGTAGCATCTTTGCTTAGGCCAGATTCAATTTTGACAAAATAAATTCCGTCAGCATTAAAATCTGCATCAAGGTCAATCATATCAAATTCACCTACTCCATCAATCACCAGCCATACTTTATCAATACCTGCAATAAAAGTTCCAGCCTCAATTACCTTGTTCATATTGACATTAAAATTACCCACAGGTTCACCTGAGGTATAAGCCAAAGGTATTTTAAAGTCGATACATTCACCATCGCCGGTATCTTTTCCTTCAGCATCCCAACCTGCGCCATTATTGAAAACAGCTGTAATACCAATAAAAACACCTTCGTCACCAGTAAGACTATAATAAGTAACCGGAATAAAAGTTTTGGAATAAGTACCATCTCCATTAGAAGTTAAGTGAGTATCATATTCTCCACCTGGAGTTCCATCATAATCCACGCCATTATTTCCCCATGCACCGGGCTCATCACTTAAGAAGCTCATAGCAGAATGCATTGCAACATATTCCAGTCCTAGTAGATTTGCCTTGCCATCTGGGGTACAAGATTTGTTTGCATTAAAAGTCAGGGTGATCTCATCAAAAGCAGTAGCCCCTTCAGGGCTAATTGTAATTGCCTCAGGCATGGCTTGCCCAAAAGCAAACCCAGACATAGCCAAAAACAAAATTGTAAAACTAACTTGGTGTAAATAATTTTTCATATTTTTTTTATTTGAATTTGTATTTATTGCGTATTTAATGCGAACCCAAATGTACAAAAAAAGAAGTCAACATAAATTGGGCAAGCAGTTAAACATCAAATTATCTGCCATTTAGCTCAATATTTATCACCTATACCCATATTTCAAACGTTTGATATAAATCCTGATTTTTTTTATTTTTATTTGAATTTAGAGTTGAAATAGCCAAGTAAGGGTATCAGATATCTAAATATTTGATTTATGACACTTTTAATGCCCATTTTTGAAGCCAAATTTGAATAATTTGGCTTTTAGCGGGGTGCCGTGAGTGATTTAACATTTTTTCTTTCATCTTATCCTTGCCTAACTCATTAGATTAATACTATTTTTAATAATTCAAACGATTGCGATAAACTATGATCAGGAGCGGACAGGTAACGATAAAGGACATTGCAAGGGAATTAGGCATATCCCCTTCAACTGTTTCCAAAGCATTAAAAAATCATCCTGATATTAGTGTGGAAACCAGGAAGAGGGTAGGTGAACTTGCCAAGAAATTAAATTATAAGCCTAATGCTATTGCCTTGAGCCTTAGGTCCAGTCGCACTAAAACACTAGGGCTGGTGATCCCGGAAACGGTACATCATTTTTTCTCTTCGGTAATATCAGGAATCGAGGATGTAGCCTATGATGCCGGATACAATATCATGATTTTTCAATCCAATGAATCTTTTAACCGAGAAGTTATAGCTACAACAGCCTTATTAGATGCTCGGGTTGAAGGAATCCTTATTTCTCTTAGTAGGGAAACAAGGAACTATGAACATTTATCCAATATCGTGAATAACGGGGTACCAATGGTTATGTTCGACAGGGTTTGTGATGATATTAAAACCGATAAGGTAACCGTTGATGATTTTAATGGAGCATATAATGCTGTTAATCACCTAATTAAATCCGGATGTAGAAGAATTGCCCATTTGGCAGGCCCCCCTGGCCTAAGAATAACTGATTTGCGGCGTAATGGTTATCTGGAAGCTCTGCGAGATAACAAAATGGAATTTGACAGGGATCTGGTTGTGTATTGTGACAATTTCAATCAAGCCCAGATAAGGACCAAACAACTGATGAATCGTATTCAGCCACCAGATGCGATTTTCACAGTTAATGATTTCACTGCCACCGGTGTTATCAAATCCTTGCATGAGATGAAAATCAGGATACCTGAAGATGTATCTGTGATAGGATTTAGCAATAGTTTAATCAGTCAGGTAACATATCCAACACTCAGTACTGTTGATCAGCACGGTTATAAGATGGGACAGATTTCTGTGCAATTGCTCCTTGATCGACTAATTAGCCGGCAAACTGAACAACCGTACATACATCAGGTTTTAAAAACAGAATTAATTATCCGGGAATCTACCCGAAGATCCAGAAAAATGGAATAAATCAGATTATTCGATTTTCTTCTTAGCAAACGTTTGAAATAAGGCTCACAGCTCCTCCAGATGCCTATGATTCAACAAGTTTTGCATACTAAACTGAAAACAATCCCTCTTTTATCAGTACTTTTGATATATGTAATTATTGAAAAAGTAAATAATTTATGTTTTAACCTAATTATAGATTAAAAGTTATGTATAAACGCTTACGCCTTATTTCACTTTTAATAGTGCTCCTCGGATGCATCAATGCATCTTATGGGCAAACGGGAGTGATTACCGGAATGGCTTCTGATATTGAAGGAAACCCACTTATCGGTGCTACCGTTGTTCTGGATGGAACTACACTCGGGACAGCAACCAACATCGATGGGATTTTTACCCTGACCAAGATTCCTGCATCCGGGTATACCATTCGGATTACCTCTATTGGATATAAACCCCAATCACAGGTCATTCAATTATCAGCTGACCAAACCCTAACCATTAACTTCAAGCTCGAAGAAGATGTAATGAATTTGGAAGAGCTCGTTGTAGTAGGTTATGGTACAAAAAGAAAAAGAAACATCACAAGTGCCATCGCCAAAGTGAAAGCTCAGGAGATAGAGAACGTTTCTGTACCTTCTTTTGAAGCGGCTCTTCAGGGTCGTTCATCAGGTGTTCAGGTAACGAGTGACAATGGTATGGCAGGTGCACCGATCACTATCCGTATACGTGGAACTTCCTCATTGTCTGCCTCATCCCAGCCTCTTTATGTGATTGACGGTGTACCGGTGATTACCGGTGATTATGGGTCAAGTGGATTTGCAGACGGAACGAATGCACTATCTCTTATTAACACGGCTGACATTGAATCTATTGAGATCCTTAAAGATGCCTCTGCAGCCGCAATCTACGGTTCAAGATCAGCCAATGGGGTAGTCTTGATTACAACTAAATCGGGTAAAGCAGGAAAATCCAAGATCAATGCCAGCTATTATATGGGTGCTACTGATGTGACCAAAAGGCTAGATCTGCTATCGGGTCCTGAATATATGCAAATGGCTAAAATGGCATGGGCAAATTCAGGAAATGATACTACTAAAAATTATCAGGCTTTTTACGATGGCTTACCTTTTGGAATAACTCGTGAGATGGCTGATTCTACTGATACTGATTGGATTGATGAAATGCTTAGACAGGGACAGGTTCAGGAGGCTAATTTTAATGTATCAGGAGGAAATTCAAAAACCACCTTTTATGCAGGTGTAACATACCGTGATGATAAAGGAGTAATCATAAATAATGATTTCACCAGAACTTCTGGAAAACTTAATCTAACCCATAAGGCAACAAAACGACTTTCTGTAGGAGCTAACATAACTTTCTCCAATTTCAAAAACCATAGGGTGCAAACAGGTTGGGCCGGTGGACTTGGAACAGCACAGTCACGATCCCTGCCAATAATGCCAGTTCATAATGCAGACGGAAGCTTTTATGCTGCCCGTTCAGGCACAAACCCATTGGCTTTCGAAGCAAACACAGAACATGTTCAAGATGCAACCTCCCTTATTGGAAACATTTGGGGTGAATACAAATTTGCAGATTGGATCTCCTACAGAACAGAATACTCCATGAACAATATGTATCAGAGAGAGGCCCGTTGGATAGGTACCATAACACAGGAAAATGATTATGCAATGGATCGCCGTGTCAGAGTGGAAAATTGGTATACAAATAATTTTCTGAGTCTTAAGAAAACTTTCAATGAAATTCATGATATCAGTGGTATGGTAGGCATGTCTGTTGAAAGTAGTTATCAACGCGATAATGAGTTCTGGTCGGAAAAAATGCCTAATCCTACCCTGCACAATCCAGGAAGTGGAACCACTAAAGGAGGAACTGCTTATGAAGGAGGTTATGGCTTCATTTCCTATTTCGCCCGTTCGAGTTATGCCTATGATGGGAAATACCTTGCTTCAGCCAGTATCAGGAGAGACGGCTCTTCTAGATTTGGCGATAATAACAGGTTTGGATGGTTCCCTGCTGCTTCAGTTGGATGGATAATGACAGATGAAGATTTCATGAAGAGCATACCAGTACTAACCTTCCTGAAGTTTAGAGCTTCCTACGGGAGAACAGGTAATGCCGCTATTGGTAACTATAGCTATTTTGGTTCATACTACAGCACACAATACAATGGGTCATCAGGAATTGGAACGGGTAATATTGCAAATCCCAACCTTGGATGGGAACAGGTGAATCAGCTTGACATTGGATTTGACTGGGGCGTATTGGATGGAAGAATAAGTGGTGGATTTGACTGGTATGATAAAAGAACAACAGACATGCTGCTGGCTGTTAATATACCACAAACCAGCGGTTCTTCTGCAGTAATGCAAAATATTGGAGCAATGTTGAATACCGGTGTTGAAATTTTTATCACCTCCAATAATTTAACAGGTAAGATAAAATGGAAAACTGATCTGAATATTGCTCATAACTATAATGAAATACTTGATATTCAAGATCAGATTATCGCTGGTGCAGATACTGGCGGAACTTATGGAAATAATTATGCACAGGAAGGTTACCCTATCGGTGCCTGGCGTTTGGTAGAATGGGCAGGTATTGATCCGGAAACTGGTGATGAATTGTTCATTAATCAGGAAACCGGACTTGCAACAAATGAATACAATTATGCACGTGATGTTGTTATTACCGGGAACCCTTATCCTGATTTTTACGGAGGTATAAATAATACCCTTAGCTGGAAGAATTTTGATTTTAATTTTCTATTCACATTTGCCTACGGACAAGAAGTTTACCGTGATGATGCTAAATTTTTAGAAGGCGGTATCGACGGAAACTGGAATCAAACTACTGCTGTTTTGGATTCCTGGACTCCAGACAACACTGATACAGATGTCCAAAAAATGATGTGGCAGCCAGATAATAGAAATTATAACACAACAAGGTGGCTTGAAGATGCTTCTTACATGCGTTTGAAGGATCTTACTCTGAGTTATAATCTCCCGAAATCAATAGTGGATAAATTAAAAATACAATCGGCCCGGGTTTATTTCAAAGGACAAAATATGTGGACTTTGACTAATTTCTCCGGTTGGGATCCAGAGGTTAACAGAGATAATTCTTATAATACTACCCAGGGTGTAACATATTTGAGCCCGCCTCAAATAAAGACAGTAATGGTAGGTGTGAACATAACAATTTAAAATCCTGAAATGAAAATCGTGAAAATCATGAAAACAATAAAATACATTTCAACTATAGTACTCGCAGGATTGATCTTGTTTACATCTTGCGATAAAGTTCTCGATATTGAACCCAAAATGGATCTGTCTGACAAAACAGCTTTGTCGACAACTTTTGGGCTTCAAGCTGCAATTATTGGAGCATATGACCGCCTTCAGGGTGGAGATCTATACGGAGGAAGGATCTGGGTAGCCGGTGATATGATCGCTGGAACAGTTAAAATATCTGGTGAACAAAATACTGTTTACGAGGAGCTTCAGATGCTCAATAAATCTATGTCTGGTGATAATCGTATAACCACTTCATTCTGGCAAAACGCATATTTCACAATTAATCTGGTGAATTCAGTTATTCAGGAAATTCCGAATGTTGATGATACAGAAATAGAAGCTGCGAAAGATCGTTTGGAGGGAGAAGCCCTTTTTATCCGGGCCATGCTTTATTTTGATATGGTGCGTTACTTGGGTAATCCAAATACAGGAGAAGGGGTTCCTTATCTTAAGGAACCCTCTGCGATTGATTACAAACCGGCCAGGGATGATATTGAAAGCTGCTATCAAAATATAATTACTGATCTGGAACGAGCTATGACACTCCTTCCGGCCAGCAACAGCGACAGAGCAACAAATATTGCTGCGGAAGCTTTATTGGCCAGGGTATTGTTTTACCATGGTGATTATGCTGATGCTGCTCAGGCTTGTACAAACGTGATCTCCGACTTCTCAGGTGATCTGGAAGAACAAATTATCAACAACTACTCCTCTACTAAATCCAAAGAAATGATATTTGGATTAATGAGTACTGAAACTGATGGATCTGTTGGTACTTTGAATGGTTACTACCGCTTCAAATCATCTGCCAAATTCAGTCCTTCGAATGATTTCATTCAGCTACTGGCATCTGAAACCGGAGCTGGCGACAACAGGGTTAAGCAATTGTATGCCAACTTTGAAGGGAAATTTTTCACCATCAAATTTGATGACAGATATATGCATGTCCCATTAATTCGCTTGTCGGAAATGTACATCACTCGTGCAGAATGCAGACTTATGTTGGATCCTGATGATACAGATGGTGGCAGCCTGGCAGATTTGACCGTGATACGTGATAGGGGTGGATTACCAAAACTCCAGAAAGTAAATGCTACTGCAATTCTTATCCAAAGAATAAAAGAGCTTGCTTTTGAAGGTGATTACCTGCATAATATGAGAAGGCTAAAAAGGGATGTTGCAGGCTTACCCTGGAATGACATCAGTTTAGTTTATAAGATTCCACAAAGAGAATTGGATGTTAATCCGAACCTCACTCAGAATAATTAGGTTTTAGGTTAAACCATTAGGAGCTTGTCATGATCATTATTGGATTGCGGCAGGCTCCTCAATTCCTTTTTCTATGACTAAAAAACCCCGATTAAACTTTTGGCAGATTTGGAACATGAGCTTTGGCTTTCTGGGCATACAGATGGGCTTTGCCCTTCAAAATGCTAATATCAGCCGTATATTTGAAACTCTTGGTGCAAGTATTGAGAATATTCCAATCCTTTGGATAGCTGCCCCGGTAACCGGACTCATTGTTCAACCGATAATAGGTCATTATAGCGATAAAACATGGAATAAATTGGGTCGTAGAAGACCATATTTCCTTGTTGGAGCAATTATGGCATCTGTCGCTCTCATCTTTATGCCAAATTCACCTACATTATGGATTGCGGCCGGGATGCTATGGATTATGGATACTTCCATCAATGTTTCAATGGAACCCTTCAGGGCCTTTGTTGGTGATAATCTTCCTTCAGAACAGAGAACTTCCGGTTTTGCAATGCAAAGTTTCTTTATTGGGACAGGGGCAGTTGTTGCCTCATTACTTCCTTATATTTTCACTAACTGGTTTGGAATTGAAAACACAGCAGCAGAAGGGCTTATTCCTCCATCGATAAAATGGTCCTTCTATGTTGGAGCTGCAGTTTTTATTGGAACAGTTCTCTGGACAGTTTTTCGATCAAAGGAATACTCCCCCGAGGAACTCGCCAGTTTTGTTGATGAATCAAGAAATGAATCAACAGACGATAAGCGAAATGCTGTTATCCCAGCAAGTACCTTCTTAAGAAGCGGGATAATATGGACATTGGCCGGAATAGCTTTAGCTGCTATAATTTTCTTTGGTAAGCTAGAAAAAGAATTATACATACTTGGACTGGGCTTAGCAGTTTACGGTGTACTACAGATTCTTGCCGGGCTATCTATCAGATCAGGAAAAAACAATGGTTTAACAGAAATATTGGTAGACCTAAGAAAGATGCCAAAAACAATGGGGCAACTCTCGATTGTTCAGTTTTTCTCATGGTTGGCCCTGTTTTCTATGTGGATTTATACCACGGCAGCTGTAACCTCCCATATTTACGGTACTGATGACCCTACTTCCTTAAAGTATAATGATGGGGCTGATTGGGTTGGTGTTATGTTTGCAGTATATAATGGAATTGCCGCATTGTTCGCATTTGCTTTACCTATTCTTGCCAAATTTACATCAAGAAAGATAACTCATGCCATTGCCCTTGTAATAGGCGGAATTGGGCTTTGCTCCATTATCCTGATCAAAGATCCAAACCTCCTTGTTTTACCTTTCATAGGCATAGGAATTGCCTGGGCCAGTATTTTATCGATGCCTTATGCAATACTAACTGGTTCATTACCCCAGAATAAGATGGGAACATACATGGGAATATTTAATTTCTTTATTGTTATTCCTCAAATTCTGGCAGCTACTATTTTAGGATTTCTTACAACCCATGTATTTGGCGGTAAAGCAATATATGCATTGATTTTTGGAGGAATATCAATGTTTATCGCTGCGATATCTGTCCTTTTTGTACACGATAAGGATGATATTAAAAATTAGATCTGGAGATGATAAAATACTTGACAGAACATCCCTGGAAGATCGTTGAAGAAGATTTCAATCCTGATCGCCAAAAAAACTCTGAATCCTTATTCAGCTTAGGAAATGGCCATATGGGACATCGGGCTAATTTTGAAGAGGAGTATTCTGGTCTGAGCCTGCAGGGACATTATATTGCCGGGATTTACTATCCCGATAAAACCAGGGTTGGATGGTGGAAGAACGGCTATCCTGAATACTTCGCCAAGGTTCTTAATGCTCCTTCATGGATAGGCTTAAATATCAGGATAAATAATAAGGCTATTGACCTTAATAAAATGACTGTCAGAGATTTTAAAAGAATTCTTAACATGAAAGAGGGAAGTCTGTACAGGTCTTTTGAAGCTGAATTTGATTCGGGAGAAGCAGTTAAAGTTTCTGCTGAAAGATTTCTGAGTCTGTCCAGAAAAGAAACAGGCTGCATTAAGTATTCGATTGAGCTTTTAAAGGGAAATGGAAGCTGTGAGATTGAATTTTATCTTGATGGCGGTATCCAAAATCAGGATTCAAATTATAATGAGAAGTTCTGGGAACCAGTAAACAGCAGGACAGATCATTCATATGGATTTCTTACATCCCGCACAAAAAAAACGGGATTTACCATTTCAACAGGGATGAGTACCAGTGTGTTTCTCAATGGCAGATTATCGAACCAAACACCTGATAGCAAAGAAGAAAAAGACAGGATTGGTCTGGCTTATCATATTGATCTTGCAGAAAATGACAAGCTGACATTATTCAAATATGCCTCAGTATTCACTTCTCGAGATCATGGTGAGGATCACCTTGAACAGCTTTCAGCTGATACATGCAAGGAAGCTAATAAGCTTGGTTATGAAAAACTCAAAAAGGAACAGATATCCAGCTGGCAGAAAAAATGGGAAGAGAGTGACATCAGGATAGAAGGTGATTTATTATCTCAACAGGCTATTAGGTTTTCAATTTTTCAGTTAAATCAAACCTATACAGGGCATGATCCCAGGCTCAACATCGGGCCAAAAGGATTTACGGGTGAAAAATATGGAGGTAGTACTTATTGGGACAGTGAGGCCTATTGTCTTCCTTTTTACTTAAAAACGACGAGCTCGGAAATAGCACGTAATCTTCTTATCTACAGGCACAATCATCTCGGCAAAGCGATAGAAAATGCTGAAAAGTTGGGCTTCATGGGGGGTGCAGCCTTGTATCCTATGGTGACCATGAATGGTGAAGAGTGCCATAATGAATGGGAAATAACATTCGAAGAGATTCACAGAAACGGCGTCATTGCTTATGCCATCTACAACTATATCCGTCATACTGGTGATATCAGTTACATGGATGAATATGGACTGGAAGTAATCGTTGCAATTGCCCGGTTTTGGGTTCAACGGGCTAATTATTCTGCCAAAAAAGGAAAATTTGTAATTCTGGGTGTAACCGGGCCCAATGAATATGAGAACAATATCAACAACAATTGGTACACTAACTACATTGCAGTCTGGACATTAAAATATGCAATCAAAAGTCTTGAATCTGTAAAAACGAGAAATCCAAAAAGGTTTAAAGAACTGTCCGAACAATTAAAATTAAAAATCCCAGAAGAGCACCAAGAATGGCAGGATGTCGCCAATCAGATGTATCTGCCTGAAGATAACAAGCTTGGAATTTTCCTTCAGCAAGAGGGATATATGGATAAGGAACAGTTAAGGGCAGACGAAATACCAGAAGAAATGAAGCCCCTTAACCAAAACTGGTCCTGGGATCGTATCCTTCGTTCCTGCTTCATTAAGCAGGCAGATGTTCTTCAGGGGCTTTATCTATTTGAGGATCAATTTGATTTGGATACACTCAGAAGAAATTTCGATTTCTATGAACCAAGAACAGTACATGAATCTTCGCTTTCACCCAGTCTTCATGCTATACTTGCCTGTAAATTAGGCAAGAAGGAAAAGGCATATGAATTGTATCTTCGTACCGCAAGGTTAGATCTTGATGATTGGAACAATGAGGTAGATGAAGGCTGTCATATAACCAGTATGGCCGGTTCATGGCTTTCTGTAGTTGAAGGTTTTGGGGGTATGCGCATAAAGGATGATCTTTTACATTTCAATCCTCTTCTGCCCGATTCCTGGGATTCACTGGAATTTATGATTCGATTCAGGGGAAGGAAAATTAGGATTAAAATAAGTAGGGAGAAAACAGAACTATTTCTTGTTGAGGGGGGTGAAATTGGGATTTATTTGAACAACAAACTAATTCACTTATCCTAAGCACCTTACCCGATATCTTGATCCAATAAAACAATATTTAATTAAAGAATAAATGAACATAACGAACATAACGAACATAAAATTAGTATTAGTCCTAACCCTTATTATTGGATTTCTACCAGCCTGCCAGGAAAAATCCGTTAACGAAATAAACACAAATCCAACTGAGGTTATCCACCCTGATTGGGTAGAAAGTTCAACAATGTATGAGGTGAACGTGAGACAATACACTCCTGAGGGTACTTTTAATGCCTTTTCAAATCATTTACCCAGATTAAAAGAACTGGGTGTTGATATTCTATGGCTAATGCCAGTTAATCCAATTGGGCTTATTAACAGGAAGGGATCATTAGGATCCTATTACAGTGTTTTAGACTATAAAGGGATAAATCCTGAATTTGGAACTATGGCTGATTTTAAATCTCTTGTTAATAAGACACATGATCTTGGTATGTATTTGATCATAGACTGGGTACCAAACCACTCTTCATGGGATAATCCTTTGATAAACCAACATCCCGAATTTTATGCCAAAGACAGCCTTGGAAATATGTTTAGTCCA